>NZ_JCAKNE010000018.1:0-107867 GCF_059515965.1 Propioniciclava sp. LT432
CCCGGGTTCCGCAGTTGGTGGGCAGATGAATCGCCTGAATTGGCGGGTTGACTAGGTCGAACGCGTGGTTTGGGTGCGTGGGGTCGTGTGCCCACGCGTCCGCAGGTCACCAGAAGCGCCGTTTTGCCTTGTCAGGCTGGGGTGAGGGTGGTGACGGTGGGGGGTGGGGTGACCTTGCAGGCGGCGAGAATGCCGGTTTGGGTGGTGTTGAGCGGGGTGACGTGGACGACGCTGCCGGCACTCCCGGTGAGGGTGACGGCGTGGACGCGGCCGAGCTCGATCGCGATCCGCCGCCACGTCAGGTCGGTGGACCGTTCGGCGACCCGGATCAGCAGCAGGGCGAGCCAGCACAGCAGGACGTGGGCGCGGATTCGGGGTTCCAGATGGTGATGAACCGGCCGGAGTTCCAGCGTGGACTTCAGGTCGCGGAAGCCGCGTTCGGCCTCGAGGAGGTTCTTGTAGCCCAGGGCGATGTCCTCGGGGGTCAGGTCGGGGTCGGAGGTCGACAGCAGGTACTTGCCGTCGAGGCGTTCCTCCGCGGTCACCTTCGCCCGGTCGATGACCAACCGGCCGGAGGGTTGTTGGCGGACCCAGCGGCCGTAGGCGGGATGGTCGCGCAGGGCACACTCGGCCTTCACATGCGCCGGCTCCACGGGCTTGTCGTCCGCCTTGACCGTGGCCTTCCCAGCCGGCTTCGCAGGGGTCTTCGCGGCTCGTTCGCGGAGTGCCTTGATTCGCTCCAACTCGGCTCGGATGTGGTCGAGGGCGGTGTCGCGTTGGGTCTTGTCCCGTTCGGCTTCGGACGGGTTGTGGCAGATCACCCACCGGCGGTCCGGGGCGGCGTCGAGTCTGACTTCCTTGACGCGCAGGTTGTCGCGGACCTGGGAGTAGCGGCCCTGCCGCGACAACGCGGCTTCCACCAGCGGGCTGCCGTCGCGCATCCGTTCCCCGGCGATGTAGTGCCCACCCGCCCGTTTCAGATACTGCAGGTTGGCTTCGGAGGAGAAGCCGCGGTCGACGACGGTGACCACCCGGCCCAGGCGCCAGTCCCGCATGCTGTCCTTGACTTCGGGCAGGACGGTGACGTCGGTGGTGTTGCCGGGCCAGCACCAACACCGCACCGGGATGCCTTCCTTCGTGACCGCGAGACCGATGACGATCTGGGGCAGGTCCTTGCGGTGGTCCTTCGAATGGCCGTACAGCCGGAACGCGGCGTCGCCGGTCTCTTCGGTGTCGCGTTCGAAATAGGTGCTGGTCGTGTCGAACAGGAGCACGTCGACTTCGAGGTTGAGCAGGTTCGCCACCGCGAAGAACACCGCCTCCTGCACCTTCGCTTGAGCGTCGGCTTCGATGAGGACGTCCATCGCCCGGTACGCCTGATCGTCATCCATCGAGGTGAGGCCGGGGATCGCCGCGTCGTGGGAGGCCCACTCCGCGGCCGACAGCTTCGACATCGGATCGATCGCCCGGTTCGCCACCAACGCGAACAACACCCGCTCCACATCGGTGGTGAATTTCCGCGGGCCGAGCGCCTTCCGCAGGGCATCATCCACGCCGAGCATCCGCCACAACCCATCCAACAGGTACACCGTCCCCATCGGACGGGACTCCGCCACCCGGAGGTGGTCACCGACCCAGTGTGCGGCGTCGCCGGGCAACGCTGCGGGGGCGGGTTCGCCCAGGTACCGGTTGATCGAGGCCACCAGCCGGGTCAGGCCGTCCCGGTCCAGGCGATCCTCCCGGCCCAGGTTCAACAGGACCTCAGCCTGGGTGACGCCGTCGACCTTCCGGTTGTGCGCCACCTGCACGTACCGGACGATGCTGCCGTCCTTGTTCCGTCGTTGCGTGGTCCGCAAGTACATGCCCACCACTCCACCGCGTCCGCCGCGGTGAACACAAGCCCGACACGACAATTCGTGTGCCCACCGTTTTCAGCCGTTCCGGGACCACCGAATCGCGTTGACAAGCATCGATGCTCGCTCAGACCCGCCCGAATGCCCACCAACTGCGGAACTCGGGTTATGCGTCACTGCTGTATTGGATCGGCAGCGAGTCGCACCTGCTGCTCGGAGTGGAGTCGCTCGACGAACCCAGTGATCGCATTGCGGAGGCTCTGCCTTGGACTATGGACTGGCACGTCACTGCCTTCGAGTGGCAAAAGGACTCGGGCCAGCACGGCGACCAGCAGCGCGGTCGGTACTCGTTGGCGCGATGGTTCGGGCGTCAGAATGACGCTTACTCACGAGAAGAGACGCCGTGGCGGTTGGGCAAGGTATGAATGCGGCCTGACGGAACCCTGCACCCACAGAAGGCGAAGTCATCTTGAGCGGCATGTTTGCGAGGGTTCAGGTGGGGGCCATCTTCGCTGTGCACGCTGCTTCCTCAGATGCTTCATGGCCGCGTCGACGCCCGGTTACAGTCTTCGCCAACGGCGAACGGGTCTGTAACCTTCGGCGTGGGCCTCGGGGGCGCAGACTTCGAAGGTGCCAACCCCACCGGGGCAAACCTGAAGGCGCCCCTCTTGGGGGAATCTAAGTAGCGCCAATCTCCCGAGCGAACACCGAGGCGTTCAGTGGTCGGAGTCACGCACGACCGCCAACAACGTCCCCTTGTGGAGCCACCTGAGGGATGTCACGCTCATCGGCAGGAGCGAACCCGCCGGTCGCGGCAAAGTCGGTCGTGCGCTCGGGAACCGGAGCCGACAGACTACCCTCACGCACCCTGCGGCAGAAGCGGTCGTTCGGAGCGGGCAAGTGGCCGTCGCTGTGACTTGGATGCCTCCGGAGGAGCTGCCGATAGAGTGCGGTCGAGAGGGAGGCCCGATGCCGCGTCGTGTGTTGGTAACGCGCTCTGAGCAGTCGTTCGACCTGATTGAAGCGCCCGCGCCGAGCGAGCACCACCTCCAGGAGGTAGTGAAGACGAGCCCCCAATTGATTCCGGCTGACGACCTCGGGCTCGACGGGGATCTCTTGGTGGTGGGCAGGGAGACGAGTCTCGCCTCGGGCTATATCGATCTGCTTTGTTTGGCGAGGTCAGGTGACCTGGTGCTTGTCGAATTCAAGACCGGCCCGCAGAACCCTGATTTCCGCCATGCCTTGGCGCAGGCGATCGACTATGGCTCGGATCTATGGCGTCTCAGCGTCGAGGACTTCGACCGCGGCGTGGTTCAACGGTATCTCGCCGGCGGGAGAGTGGACGCGGCCTTCCGCGGTGCACGAACGTTGTCCGAGGCGATCGAGCGGACCTCATGGGACCTGACCAGTGATGATCGAACGGCGCTCTTCGAACGGCTCACCGAGGTGCTCCAAACAGGCGATTTCGCCTTTGTTATCGCCGCGCAGCGATTCACCGACTCGATGAAGAACAGCCTCGACTACCTTAACGCCACCATGCGACGCGGGCGCTTCTACCTCGTGGAGGTGATCCAGCTGACCGGCGCAGAGCTCATCGCACACGCCACCCAGGTCGTTGCAGCACCAGCACGCTGGAACGCTGCCCGATCAACAACAGAAGGCGCAAGGAAGGATGTCGAGGAGGCCGAGTACCTCTCCAGCATCGGAGATCCCGCATACCGCGACGCGGTTCGCAGCATCATCGCACGGTGCGAGACCCTCGGCATTGAGGTGAAGTGGCGCTCACGCGGAGCGGCGCTGCGCATCGACACACCTGATCGCCGCCAACCACTCGCGATCGGGTGGATGCTTTCCGAAGGGAGCCATTGGCAAGCGGCGCGGTACGTCACCCTCGGCGTAGACCCGACGTCGCTGGCGCAGACCCCGTCCGTCGCCAACGCCGTCCTCGCGTACGCCGAGCGTGTGAAGTCGATCCCAGGAGGGGTAGCGCCAAAGAGCGCACTCAACGCAGCAACGTTCCCTCCGGCAGTCCTGCCGGGAGTGCTTGGCGAAGTGGACGGCGCACTCACAGCGCTCGTCGAACAGCTCGGCGCCTAGCGGCAGCACCCAAGCTCCGGAGTGCGTCTGGCGCCCGTGGCGCCGGGCCGCGGTGGTGCGGGTGCGGCCAATCTCAGAAGCGGCCATGACTGGCTCCAAGCTCTCCAGGGCGGAATCTTGTACGGGAAGACTAAGCATGGATCTCGGCGATCTTGGGGATTTCGAGCCCCATCCCTTCCGAACGTTACCACATCTACACCGTTTAGCGGTATAGATTGCTGATCGTGTCTCGTCTCCCCTTGCCGCGGACCACTGAAACAATGGGCGCGTGCCTGCCTACTCCGACGCCCCGCTCCCTGTCGGGTTGGACGCGTTGGTCGGCATGGGCATGAACCGCGTCAAGCTCGCCATCGCCGTCGCGCTGGCTGAGCACGGCGGCACCCTGAGTACCCCCGGCCTGGTCGCTGCGCTGGAGGGAACCGTCGCCGGCACCACGATCGTTCGCAATCTCCATGAACTCGAAGACCACGGCTACGTCAGCGGCGACCCTCCCCTCAGGGACCGCCGACGGCGCCTCACGCGCTGGACGCTCAACAACGCCAAGCTCCACGCGGACCTACGGGCGCTCATCCAGGCCACCACACCTTCCGCCCAATCCCCGACTGCGGCAGGTTGACGGGCGGCCGGGTGCAGTTCCAATCACCGAACGGGAACCGGTGCGTGCGAGTTGGGCTACGGACGCCGCCTGCCCCCCGACGCAAACGGCCTAACTCCTTCTTCACAAGGCGTGACGTTCGCGTGAGGCCGTGCCCAGCGACAGGGCGGTTGTTGGGCACGGTCACCGGGCCAGCCGTCCGGCACAAGAACGGCCTGGCCTTGACCTTGGTGCCGTTAAGGCCTCGCGGTGCGCGCAACCCCGCTCCCACAAGGGATGACTGCTCGTCGCTCGCCCAGGAAGCGACCTGGGGAGTCATCGGAGACCGAGCCGGGGCTGCGGCCAGGAGTTCGTCGAGCTGGTCTTGTGTCCCTAGAGGCCCACGTGGGCCCAGAAAGGGACAGCGCCATGACCATGCGAACCTACGAGTCGTTGCCCACGGCCGCTGCGCGCATCGGGGTCAGCGTGAAGACCATCCGCCGCCGGATCGCCGAGGGCGTCCTCCCCGTGTACCGCTGCGGCCGCATCCTCAGGCTGGACCCAGACGACGTCGATGCCATGTTCAGCCGGTATCCCCAATGGTCGACAGCGCCGCAGGCCTCAGCGAGGGCCCGGACCGCTCAACGGGCCTCATAGCCTGGCTCGACGGAACGGGCAGCCAGTCCCGCTTGAGCACCACGCGACACTAACGATGCATGACGCTACTATCGTCACATGACGATACCGACTGCCGCTGAGAGTGCGCCCGATGGTGGCGACCTGCAGGTCGCGGCTGCCTTGTTCCACAGCCTGTCCGACCCGTCTCGGCTGGCCATCTTGCAGCACTTGATCTTCGGAGAACATCGAGTCCGCGATTTGACCGAGCACCTGGGGTTGGCGCAATCGACGGTGAGTGCCCACCTGGCGTGCTTGCGGGAGTGCGGGCTCGTGGCGTCGCGTCCACAAGGGCGGGCATCGGTCTTCTCGCTGGTGAGCGCACCGGAGTTGCTGGCGGTATTGGCTGCAGCGGAGCGACTGCTGGCTACCACCGGCCAGGGGGTGGCCTTGTGTCCGAACTACGGGGTGGGCACCACGACGAACCCCACACCGGAAGAGCTGAAAGTACATGCCACGGTCGGGGCGGACCGGTGAGCGGGCAGGAGGATCCGCACGGCGACGAGCGCGAGGAAGGCATGTCGGCGTGCGGGTGTGACGCCCCCATTGCCAAGGCGCCTAGCGACGACGACGACGCGGTGGAGCACCTGTGGCAGGTGCGCGACATCCAGTTCGGGTTGGCATCGGGCGCCCTGCTGCTGGCCGGTTTCCTGACCGGCCTGGCCGGATGGGAGACGGTCAGGCTCGTCCTCAGCTGGGTGGCGTTGCTGGTCGGCGGGTCGACGTTCGTACCAGGTGCGTTGAAGAAACTTGCCAAGGGCAAGCTGGGGGTTGGTCTACTGATGACCATCGGCGCCGTGGGCGCGACTCTCCTGGGCCAGGTCGAGGAAGCAGCGACCCTGGCGTTCCTGTTCTCCCTCAGCGAAGGCCTGGAGGACTACTCGCTGGCCAAGACCCGGCACAGCCTGCGCGCCCTGCTCGACCTGGTCCCGCGTCAGGCCACCGTGCTGCGCGACGGTGTGGAGGTCGTCGTCGATCCCGACGAGCTCGTCGTGGGCGACCTGATGGTCGTCAAGCCGGGCGAGCGGCTCGCCACCGATGGCGTCATCCGCACCGGCCGGACCGCTCTGGACACGTCCGCGATCACCGGCGAATCCATGCCGATCGAGGTCGGCCCTTCCAGCGAGGTGTACGCCGGTGCGATCAACGGCACCGGCATCCTCGAGGTGGAGGTGACCTCGACCGCGGACAACAACTCGCTGGCCCGGATCGTGCACATCGTCGAGGCCGAGTCGTCCCGGCGCGGGACCACCCAACGGCTCGCCGACAGGATCGCGAAACCGTTGGTGCCGGGGATCCTGCTTGCGGCGGCCTTGACTGTGGTCGCCGGCTTCGCCGTGGGCGACCCCGGCCTGTGGCTGCAACGAGCGCTGGTCATGGTGGTCGCCGCGTCCCCCTGCGCCCTGGCCATCTCGGTGCCGGTCACCGTCGTGGCATCCATCGGGGCGGCCAGCCGGCGCGGCATCCTCGTCAAGGGTGGCGCCGCGATGGAGGTCCTCGGCAAGGTCCGCACCGTCGCCCTGGACAAGACCGGAACCCTCACCCGCAACCAACCCGTCGTCATCGAGGTGACAACCACCGGCCCGCACACCCGCGAGCAGGTGCTCGCCTGGGCCGCCGCGCTTGAGGCACGCAGCGAGCACCCCCTCGCCAAGGCCATCCTCGCCGCCACCGAAACCACCACGACCGCCGACGACGTGCAGGCGGCCGTCGGCGCCGGACTGACCGGCACCCTGGACGGGCACAGCCTAAGGTTGGGGCGTCCCGGCTGGATCGAGGCAGGCCCACTCGCCGGCGACATCGACCGGATGCAACAAGCCGGGGCCACCGCCGTCCTCGTCGAGGTCGACGGGCAGACCACCGGCGCGATCGCGGTCCGCGACGAACTCCGCCCCGAAGCCGCCCATGTCGTCGCCCACTTCCGCTCCCACGGCTACGCCGTCGCGATGCTCACCGGGGACAACCCCACCACCGCCCGAGCCCTCGCCGCCGAGGCCGGGATTACTGACGTGTACGCCGACCTGCGGCCCGAGGATAAGTCGACCATCATCCACAGGCTGCGGGAAAGGGGCCAGGTCACGGCGATGGTCGGCGATGGCGTCAACGACGCCCCCGCGTTGGCCAGCGCCGACTTGGGCGTGGCCATGGGCGCCATGGGCACCGACGTCGCCATCGAAACCGCCGACGTCGCCCTGATGGGCGACGACCTGCGCCTCCTGCCGCACGCGTTCGATCACGCCCGCTACACGCGCCGGATCATGCTGCAGAACGTGGTCCTGTCGATCGCGTTGATCGCGGTCCTGATCCCGCTCGCCCTTTTCGGCGTCCTGGGGTTGGCGGCCGTGGTGCTGGTTCACGAGGTGGCCGAGGTGTTCGTGATCGCCAACGGTGTCCGCGCGGGTCGCACCACCCACCTGCCCACCCTCACCGCATTGGCCGACAGGCCCGCCCTGCAAGGAGCGACAGCGTGAGCACGGGCCACGACCACGCGCCGCAGGGCACCCATCGGGGCAAGTTGGCGATCGCGTTCGGGATCACTGCCACCATCCTGGTCGCCGAGCTCATCGGCGCGTGGTGGACCAACAGCCTGGCGCTGTTGGTCGACGCCGGCCACATGCTCACCGACGCCTCGGGCCTGCTGATGGCGCTCATCGCCGCAAACCTCGCCCTTCGTCCACCCACCCCCGAACGCACCTGGGGTTGGCGGCGCTCCGAAGTGCTGGCCGCTGGAGCCCAAGCCGCGGTCCTGCTCGGGGTCGGGGTGTACGCGTTCGTCGAGGGTGTTCGGCGCCTGTGGACGCCCCCGGAGGTCACCGCCGGCGGGCTGCTGGTGTTCGGCGTCGTCGGTCTGGTCGGCAACATCGTCTCGATGCTGGTACTCAGCTCGGGCCGCGGTGCGAACCTCAACATGCGCGCCGCCTTCCTTGAGGTCGTCAACGACGCCCTCGGATCGGTGGCGGTGATCGTGAGCGCGGTCGTCATTGCGCTGACAGGGTGGACCCGGATCGACGCCCTCGCAGGCATGCTGATCGCGACCCTGATCGTGCCGCGGGCGATCACCATCCTGCGGGAGGCGGGGAGCATCCTGCTGGAGTCCACTCCTCCGGGGTTGAACCTCGAAGAGGTCCGTCGTCACATCCTGGAGGTTCCGCATGTGGTGGGGGTGCACGACCTGCACGCTTCCACCATCGCCACCGGTCTGCCGGTCCTCACCGCCCACGTTGTGGTCGAGGAGGCCTGCTTCGCCGACGGCCACGCCGCCCAGATGCTGGGCGATCTCCAAGCGTGTGTGGCCGACCACTTCGACGTGAGCGTCGAGCACTCCACCTTCCAACTCGAATCACCCGACCACGCGCAACGCGAACACACCACACACAGCTAGTTCGATCCCTCAGTCCCGACCAGCGCCAGGAGCGCAATCGTGCTCCCGCCCCGCGGCAGTTGCGCGCGTTCAGGTGAGGGCGATCTCGGCCGCGTAGGCGTCGTGGTCAGACAGCCGACGCCCGCGCCCCTCGGCGACGATTCGGCTGGCTCCGATGCCCTCTTGGCCCGCGCCGCTGATGGATTCGGACGAGTGTTGAGGCGATGGGCGATCACCGTGAAGCAGCACGATCGACCGCGCGACCGGCGGCATGACAGTGCGTTTGGCGACTGGTCGAACTTGCAGGCGATTCTCCAAGTTCCGAAAGCGCGCGCGCCCCTGCTGACCGAGTCAACTCAGAAGATCGGGTACCTGCCGTGTCCCTGTAGATAAACCTCGTCGCGGATCGCATTCGCCCGGGATGTGAGTTGCTTGACGGCAGCCACCTGGTCGGAGCTAGCCGTGGAAATCGCTCCTGCGACGGACTCCAGCGACATCATCACGTCGCGGTTCGATTGCTGTAGCGAGTTCCCTAGCCCGCCGAGGGCAGAAGTGAGCGCTCCCGCCATCCCGTAAACAGCCTGTTCGAGGTTCGCGAATCCTGCGATCACCGCTGCAGTTGTGCGGCGCTGCTCCCAAATTTGCGCGAACACCGGCACCTTCTGGGCTTCGTACACCATTCCTTCCAACGGTTCGAGGGCATCTGTGACACTTCGCTGAACGCGTGCTCCATCAAGGGAAACAGGGAACTGAACCAGCGGACCGGGGTTAACTCCCATGTCGGTCAGTGTGGCGACGAACCCACTGTGGTCCTTGGCGCACTTGGCGATCCCCTCCGCGGCCTGCCGATACGAGGCCAAGGCCACGAATGCCTGTTCAATCGCTGACCAGAAGGGAGAGAAGGCGCCGTCATCGTAGTACCGCTTGGCGTCGGAGGTGAATCGACGCACCTGCGACATGAGACCCGGGAGTGACTCCATCTGCTGGACTGCTCGTTCCGAGTTCCATAGCAGCGAACGAGCCGCACCGCTGCGCATTTCCTCGCGGTGTGCGCGCTCATAGCGCTCGCTTTGGCGACGCGCCTCGTCTTCCCTGGCTCGCTTGCGGGCGTTGTCCGCCGCGGACTGCAAGAGGAAGCCGACCACTGCCCCCACAGGCATCCCTATAAAACCACCGACGATCCCATAGCCGACCGCCATTGGATCGTCCTGGTGTAAAATGACTCCAATCGTAACCCCTATTAGGCCACCCATAATTACAAGGACCTGCAAGATCATTCCTACCCACTCTCCTTGGTGAGATACCCAGACACAAGGGTATCGAGCCGAGTGCACAGGTGCTCGGAAGCCCTCATGCTGAGCGCCTGCGTCATTGGCGTAACGCCCGCGGAGCGACTGAGAGGCCGCGGGCGCACGGCCGGCGAACCGGTAGCGCCCACGCGCACGGAGTCGCCCGGACCTTCCGGCGGCTACCCCGAAGGTGACAGGTCCGACGGGGGCGTGATGGGCGACGAGATCAGGCTGGTCAACGATGGTGACGGGATCCCTCGTGTTCGGGGCCACGACGACTTGAAGGCGCTTTTGAAGGCGGAGGGCCTTTGGGAAGCGTCGCGGAAGATTCGACTGCGTCCCTCGCTCGATGCGCTCCCCATGCTCGGCCAGGCTGGCTGTGAGCTCTCCGCCAACCGTGCCGATGGCTGAAGGTCACCGAACAGTCGGCGACGCTGATGAAGAAGTACGAACTGCGGCTTCTAGTTCCATTGACTTCAGATCGGGCCTTGGCCGAGGCTCGGTTCAGGTGTCCGGGATGGTCGCTCTGACTTGCGGCTGTCCTCGCTACGGCGTGTGACTCTCATTTGGCGTGCGCTGTCCCGGGCACCGACCGGGGCGGGAGAGGCTGAAGAAGGGAATGCTCTGCCGATAGAAGCGGTGCCCTCCCGAAACCCACACGAGGGTCGCGGCAAGGGAGGACACGATGAGCATGAATCAGCCGGTCGTGGTGATCGGCATGGACCCACACAAGCGAAGCGTCACGATCGAAGTCATGACCGGCGATGAAACGGTGATCGGGCACGCCCGGTTCACCACTGACACCGACGGCTACCAGCAGATGCTCGGGTTCGCCCGGCAGTGGCCACACCACACGTGGGCGGTCGAGGGCTGTGAAGGCATCGGCCGCCACGTCACGCAGCGTCTGCTCGCCGACCACGAACCGGTGGTGGACGTGCCAGCGAAGCTGTCGGCCAGGATGCGGATGTTCGCCACCGGACAGGGCCGCAAGACCGACGACACCGACGCCCACTCCATCGCCCTGGTCGGGGTCCGGATCGCCGGCCTGCACCCGGTGGTGTCGAACGCCCAACTCGAGGTCCTACGGCTGCTGGTCGACCGACGCCGTCGGATCGGGGAGGAACACGTCACCAAGATCTGCCAACTGCACCAGCTTCTGCTGGAACTCATCCCCGGTGGCGCGAAGAAGGACCTGTCCGCAGCCCAAGCCCGACGACTGCTCGCCGCCGTGACCCCCGCCGGGATCGTCCAGCAGACCCTGCACCGCGTCGCCTTCGAACTGACAGAAGACCTGGAGCGGATCTACCAACGCAAGAAGGCTGCCGACAAGGAACTCCTTGCCCAACTCAAGACGACCGGGACCAAGCTGCTCGGGCTGCACGGCATCGGCCCGACCGGCGCCGCAAGGCTCCTGGTCGAGGTAGGCGACATCACCCGCTTCCCCGACCGAGGCCACTTTGCCTCCTGGACCGGAACCGCCCCCATTGACGTGTCCTCCGGCGACCACAAGCACCACCGGCTGTCTCGCGGCGGGAACCGGCAGATCAACATGGTGCTGCACATCATGGCCACCGTGCAGCTGCGGAACCCGACCGAGGGCCGCTCCTACTACGACCGCAGGGTCGCCGAGGGCAAGACGTCCAACGAGGCGATGCGCTGCCTCAAACGGCGGCTGTCCGACATCGTCTACCGCACCATGCTCACCGACTACGTCACGATGCAGGCGACAGGCCCGGGAGGACACCGGGGAACGACACTGACATCCAGCGTGGCCGGCTCCCATCCCCCACACCGGCTCTTCGGATCAGTCACTTCCCGGACCCGTCACCCGCCAGCGTAGGACACCCCAACCCGCCACCGTCTAGCCCGCGAACGCCTCGCCAGCCCTTACCGGCATGCTCACAGCGCCGCCGGTTCCTCACCGCTGCCCACTCGCCGGAGCGCAGGCGCGGTCAAGATGCAGCCCCCCACCGGAGGAACGATCTTGACCGCGCCGAGCACCGGCACACAATCCCCAGCGGAGGAACCCGAAACAGGGCCGAGTCACCCTCTTGACACAGAAGGGAGCCAGAAGCGGACGTTCTCACCCCGCCCTTCTGGGTTCCTACTGACGGCTCGAGCGGTTCCACACCACGTGCCCAACGAGGGCAAGGACAGCGAGGCCGCTCGTCACGTACAACGGGGCAGACCACGGTGAATGATCACCCCCACTAACGAAGAACGTGTCGGCCAAGGCCATGCCCGGACCGAAGTTCGCCCAGAAATAGGCTGGGGCTCCCAAAGCCAGCAGAACCAGGAACGGGACCCCCACCACACTGGCCCGCCCCTCGGGCCGCCTCCAGGCGCCGACTAGCAGCGCGATCGCCAGCAGGGGCCCGACCGCCAGGAAGGCAATGACCATCCCGGCAGCCATGGATTCGCCAGTCGCGGCCACGTCCGCGTGTATCTGGTCGAGACCGACGCCGGGGACTGCAGCCTGCGGATTCCACACGAGGATCTGGACCGCGGCGAGCAGCGCGTAAGCAACCACCGCCCCCGTTCCGATGAGCGCGACGGCCCTCGCGCTCAGGCGCCGCGTGGAGTTCATTGCTGGGGTCATGCCTTGCTCTTTCCCGGGACATCGGTTCGCCGTCCGGCGCTGTCGTCGACTGTATGCGCCGGCCTGGCCACGGTCCGACCCGCAAGCACCAGCCGCGGCATGTGCGAGCGTTAGTTCATGCGCTCGGTGTGGTCCTTTGCCGGAAAGTCGAGCCACTGCCAGGTTCCGGCTCGCCAAGACAGGAACTGGTGCCAGTAGTTGGACCAGACCCAGACCCCATCCAGCCCATGGAAGCCCTCGGGACTCCGAATTGGGACGGGAAAGTCGTTGGTGAAGAACCGGGCGGGTAAGACCTCATCGACAGGCACGAGGAAGAGGTGCCGCTCGGCAACAGTGGCCGCCGCCCTCACTTTCTCGATGTGACGGGGCATGTGCGGCAAGTGGAGCCACCCCTCAACCACAGTGGTGAAGTCCGACGTCGATGCCTCGACGAACTCGGCTCGAATCTCAGGCAGCAGGATCACGCCGGGCGTCGCGAATGATGATCGGCGGAGATCGCCGACCCCAGTCACCCAGTCAACCTCGCGTTCGCGAGCGAGCACCTCCGCGGAGAGCTGATGAGGTCCGTCGACACCCCATTGTTCACACAGAGCAACCGCTCGTAGCACCGCGCCACGCGTTCGCTGATATGGCATGTCAGACCCAGCGAGACGAAAATCCCACCCAGAAGGTGCCGGCCATCGCCAGCCCTCCTTGGCCGCCATCCCTTGCCACGCTGCCGACTCCGGCTGAGTGACGAGAGTGACCTCAAGTGCACCCTGCCGACCGTCCGGCCACTCAAGCAGGAAATCCACAGCGGATTGGCGGCCGACATCGTCGAACTTGATGGCCTTTGCACCAAGGGCATGACCGACGAGGAAGGCACCGATCCGCTCGGCCCGACCAGCCAGTTCGCTCACGAACCCATACTGCCCTAACTGACTTGGACCAGAAGCCAGCAGCAGCGTGGTCCCGCGATCGTGGTCGCCCTCCGAGCGGATCCGGGCGTTTGCTTCTCTGACCAAGGTCCCGCCATAGCGGAAGGACTGGGCGATCGCCAGGTCTGCGGATTCTGTCATTGTCGGCAGGGTGCGCATACCGTCATGTCGACGAGCGGTGGCCCAGGTGCAGCCTTAGCGGATGCGTTCTTGATGGGCGGCTGAGGTCGTGGCCGGGTCGGGCGTGGCGTCGTCGACGTTGGTGGGCGGGCCCTCAAGGGCGAGCCGCACCGTTGGACCGCCTACTGCCACAGTCAGCTCGCGCGGCGTGGCCTGCTCGACGATGGCGGTCACCGCCAGCCACGCAGAGGTCAATGTGCGCACGCGTTCGACCTCCGCGGGGAGCAGCAGCAATTCCCGGAACGCGTCGCGACGCTGCCAGGCGTCGCCCTTCCAGTCCGTCTCCTCTGGGTTTGGAAGTCGCGCTATGAGGTCCGCGAAGAATCTGTGGGCCAGCTCGGGTAACCCGGGTTGGGCCTGCGCCGACACCGTGGCGACCGCAGTCGAGGAGAAGAGCCTGTCGAAGAACGCCTCAGAGGAGCGAAGGACGTGCCGCAGCTCGACGTCGAACTCCGCCGTCGCTTTCTCCTGCACGAGGCGTTCCCACTCTGCGCGGGGATCGGCGGCGAGCTGCCTGACCAAGGCCATGTTGAGCGTCCGCTCAGGCAAAGCCGTCTCGATCAGGGCCGTCAGCCCCAGGCCCTGGTCGGACTCGAAGGCCTTGAACTGCTTGAGCAGCTGCTCGCGCGTCGTACGGAAGACGTCGATGATCAGCGAGAGGTCGTGCAGCGTCGACTGAGGCAACGCCCACTTTCGGTTCGCCACCAACGCCAGCATCGTCTGCCGCGCCTCGCGCGCAAGGTACTCGGACACGCCGAAGTCGAGCCCGTCCCCTGCCTCGTGAACGCGGCCCCAGCGCCCGATCATCTCGTCCAGCCATTGCAGTCGGCGGTCCTCGTAGAACGCCTGCTGGAGGAGTCGCTGCTGCCTCATCTCCCAGACCTGTCCGAGCTGCGCGCCTGCGTCCAGGACTGCCTGGACCGAGACGGGGGCGCTCGGGCGGTTCACCGCCCCAGCCCAGGGTGCGTCACCCCTTGTAGGAGACCTCTCTGCATCGTTCACGGGCTTGCGGACCCACTGCACGCCCTTCTCGGTGTACTGCATCAGCCACTCGCTGCCGTCGTCCTTCCGGACGTCGAACTGCCTGCGAACGTTGAAGTCCTCGGATCCCACAACAAGCCCCTTCCCTGACGAATGGCCCAAGTGTCATCGTCTCAGACCCGATTCGACTGGTCATCACGGGTGGTCGCGTGACCACTCGGGGGCCCACGCGCACCGGCTGGAGGCACCCCGACATCCGGAGTGCGACCATCTCCGTGCGGTGCCGCAATTGCAGACGTCGCGGCAGATGAGGGCGTCGGCGGCCCCGGCAACTGCGGCGAAATGACGTACCCGCCGGCTGTTTGACAGGGCGGAGGGGTGGCGAGCGTTTCAGGAAGATATTGGGCTACGCCCGGTGTCCGTATCCTCGTTGGAGGCGATAAACAACCGTGCCCAGGAGTCGGCCAGCCATGCCTCGTATCGGTCCGGCGTCCATCCTCGTTCCTCAACGAGGAGGTGGTAGAACTCGGCGGAGTTCGTGGCCCAGACGACGTCAGCCATCTCCTCGACGGTGAGCCCTGACCGCAGTTCCCCCGTGGACGCGACCTCCTTGGCGAAGCGCCGCATGTTGCGGGCCCGGCGGGTCCGCAGTGTGGTGGCGAGCTCGGCGAGCTCCTCGGAGCGCTCCGCCGCGTCCCTCAGGACGACGAGCAACGAGCCCATTCGGTCGTGGATCTCCCGGACGGTGCGGGCGTAGAGGTTGAGCTTCTCGCGGGCCGTGGGGGCGGCCTCGATCTGCTGCACCCAGGCGCGCTGCTCGGGTGGCAGCGGTCCCTCGGCTCCTGACACGGCGGTCTCGATGAGTGTGCGCAGGAGCAGCGGCTTCGACCCGACGGCCGCGTAGACGGTGTCAAGAGCCACCCCGGCCTCGCGTGCGACTGCCGACATGGTGGTCGCGTGGTAGCCCTTCGTGGCGAACAGCGTGCCGGCAGCCCGGAGGACGGCGGCCCGGGTGCGGCGGGCTTGCTCCTCGCGGAGCTCGGAGGTGTAGGCGCGACGGCTCTTGACGGGGCTGGCCACGGGCCCTAGCCTACATGAATTGGTCCGATATACCTTCGGGTCAAAACTGAGGAGGCAGAGATGTACGCGTTCATCCAGGACGTCCCGATCGAGGACGCGGTGTACCGCCAGATCAGCGAGAAGATCGGCGACCAACCGCCTGACGGCCAGCTCGTGCACCTGGTCCTGCGCCGGCCCGAGGGTGGGCTCCGTTACGTCGACGTGTGGGAATCCGCTCAGGCCTACGCCCGTGCGGTCGAGGACGTCATCCACCCCGCTGTCCATGCCACCCTGCAGGACAGTGGCATCAGGCCGCAGGGGGAACCGGCGACCACACAGTTCGAGGTGGTGGAACTGGTCGGACAGCTAACCACCAGCCGAACCTGACCCTCTCCCCAGAAACCGGCCCGTCTCGACGCTCACCCGGACACCCGATCGACCTGCCCGTAGCTGGAGGTCGGCGCGAGCCGACCGAACGGGAGCTTGCCCTCCCTCCGTCGACGAGTCCAGCTCTCCAACGCCAGCCCGAGCGGCCATCCGACGTCAGCGGCAGGTGCGTGCACTACCTTTCCTGGACCAGCATCGATGCGGTGCTGAGTGCTGCAGAGTCGTCCGCGGTGGCGATGAGGGTCCGAGCACCGTCGCGCTCGACGTCCCAGGGCACCCATCCGTCGTGCTGGACGTCTTGCCACGTCGGAACGCGGTGGCCTGGGATGTCGGGCGTGCGGTTCTCGACCCTCCGTCGGTGTTCGGCCTCATCCGTCAACGACGTCTCGATGACGATGAGTGTCGCTCCGACCGCCTGCGCGGTGGACCTCCAACCGGCGCGGGCTTCGGGAACCGGGTTCACTGCGTCGACGATGACGTTGCTCCCGAGCAAGAGATTGGAAGCAGCGAGCTCGTGGACGACTGCGTACCCATCTGCCCCGACATCGTTGCGAAAGCGGCCCAGGGCGGTCTCGACCGCGTCGATCCGTAGGTAGCAAGCGCGCGTGGTGGAGGCAAGCCCCTTGGCCAGGGTGGTCTTCCCCGATCCGGACCGGCCAGCGACCACGAGCAACCACGGACGGCTCGGGGGCGCTCCCAGAACCACTCAAGACCGCGAGGACGTCGCCGCTTTCAACCGGCTCACCGAGTTGTGTATACCCAATGACGAGACCGTCTTTGAAGACCTTGCTTGGTCGGCCGAGCTCGGTGCCTCGCCACCTCACTGCAGAATGAGTAAGGGCAGAGGCTACCTGCTGTGCAAGGGCCTTTCCGTATTCGCCACACACATCGGCATAGGCCCGAAGTATTTCGAACGATAAGATCTCGAAATCCGCTCCGTGAGCTACCTCGTTGCGCCGCTGAGCGAGATCATCCAGCACAAAGAAGGTGTTTCCTTCACCTGGGAAGCGCGTTGCCATCAGGTCAGCTAATCCTTGGTCACGAGCAAGACCGACTAAACTCACCCCAAGCCTCTCAAACATCTGTCTGATCGTATCCGCCCTGACGTTGGACGAGTGACTCGAATAGACCCCTGAGTTGAGCCGAGGGGGAGAGTACTTCTCCAACACAAATTGTAGCCCTACCACCAGATCTCGCTCCAAGAGATCCCCACTATACCGGCCAGCACTTATGGCGTTGAGCACCTCGAGCGTGAGCGGGGTGTGGTGGCGCAAGAGTGCTTCGGGTAACTCGTCATATGAGTGCGCAATCAGCCCAAAACGCTCCACGGTGTCCCTCGCCAGCTCTTCGACGTACCTCTCAAGTACGCCGTATAGGGCAACAATCGCTCTGCTATACCCGGAACGCTGCAGTTCTGTCACGTCGGGCGCTGCTGCCTGAATTTTCCTCAGCGAAGCCTCGACCTCATTGCTCGGATCAGGGACACCCAGGCTCACGCGCGTTGCATCTGCCACCGCTTCCATCAGCGACAGTTCACTTCGAGCAAGATCAACTCCTCGAAGGAACCGGACCAACTCTGCCCTCATGGTCGATCGATGTATGCCCCGTGCTGAAGGACGCTGGCTACCAGGCCTTCCACCAGGGCATCCCGTTCCCGCAAATTGGTCATGTTGGTCATTCGCGCGTCGAAGCTCTCGACGTGTCGCTCGTAGAAGCTCGGAACGGCCGCGCGCATCTGCTGAGATGCGGCACGCAGTTGATCGGCGTCATCTAGGTGCCGACTGAACACGAACATGAAAGCGTCGTAGGCCGTGGTCGTGGGTCTTTCGAGCCAACCCCAGTGTCCGTGGCGATACCGCCAGAGCCAGAACGCCTCCGTACCGAGGACATCATGTACAAGCTCAATAGTTTCTTCAAAGAGCCCCTTTAGGGAAAGCAAGGTCTCGCGGGTAAAGAGGTTCCCCTGCTTCAAGTATGCATCCAGGAATGACCGAAGAGCCCCCCCGCCAATCCGCTTCCGCTGCCGGTGCGCGAAGAAGCGAAGCACGAGCTCAACATCGAACATCGTGCTGTAATAGCGGTTCGACTCCAACTCAGGCGGCACCTCGCCCCGCTCCTCGAGTTCCGTGGGAGCCGGGATGCCCCAAAGCAGGCAGAGGTGCGGATTTCGAGACAACTCGATACACAGTCGATTCAGCGGACCGTTGTAGATTGCGTTGCGGGTTTCTTGCTCTTTTAGGCGCTCACCCCCGCTGTTGATCCTTTCGAAAACAAGCTGCTTCAGCCGCTGGGCTTCCTCTGGAGATTTCGCCGTCTCCCTAAGCAGGATGATCGACGACAGGTAGCGCCGGTCGATGCCGCGGCGCACTTGGGAGGGCAGATCGCGGTATCTGCGACCCTCAAGCTCGCGCCACTCTGTCAGCCCGATGAGTTCCAAATCGTTATTGTAGAACGACGCTATGGCGGTCAGTCGCTGCAGTCCATCCATGACCTCATAGTGCGAATACTCGTCCTCGTAGAGAAAGATTGGCGGTACAGGGACGTTCATAATGAAGGATTCGATCAATCGGGACTGCTTGTCTGGCGCCCAGCGGTGCCGTCGCTGGAACTCCGGGTTCAACTCATAATCGGAACTCTGCACCATTTGGGCAATGGTATTGAGTGGGTATCGTGCCTGCTCAGTCACGATACGAACCTCGCCTGCCGCATACTTTTCGCTGATCTGGTCATCGCTGAGAAGGCTGATGCCGCTCGACTGGGTGTTGAAGTCGATTCGCTCCCCAGCAAAAAGGCTTGCGTCCGGGTCGATTGCCTCTGCTGGGCGTTCGGGATTGACTGGCGCTCCAGAGGCGTCACTTGACCGCTCTTCCTGGCTCTCAGCTTCCGCGTCGGGGGAATCCTCGAGTTCTGGCTGATCCGCGATCCATGACTCGTCTCCGATAGTTGACATGCACCCCTCCTTGTGGCGGATAGCCACGTTTCACCTCATCGCTGTCCGAGGAGCGCGGCGCCCCACTGGCACAGCACTCTAGGGGACGCGCTCTCCGCGCAGACACGCGTCGGGCCCAAGCGTGAACATTGGGCTCTCAGTTCAGGGTCCGAGTCGGAGTCTTCGGTGCCGGGCCTGCTCTTGGCACCCTCGGAATGGCTGTCATCGGCGTCATTGGACGCCAATGCTCCGTGCAGTCACGACCGCTGGCGTGGACGTCCGCCCATGGGCAGTTGAGTGAGCCACGCCAATCGGCACGATCGAACGCGAATCATGCGGCACGAAAGTGCGTCAGCGTGGTAGGTCTCTTGCCCACTGCGCGAGCAGCGCCGAGACTGCGGCTGGACAGTCGAACTGCACGTTGTGGCCGGCCTGTCCAGTGCTGCGTAGGTGGCGGCCGGGTACCGACGAACCAGGTCGAGTTGGTCCTCGTAACCGACAAATGGTCCTGACGTCCGGCGACGACCAGTGCTGGTCCGGTGAAGGCGCCAGCCAACTCGTCCGGGTGGTCCAACAGGAAGTAGCGTTCGCCCGGACGTGCCATCGCATCGGTGCTCGCGGCACGAATTCCAGGTAGCGCGGACTGCCGAAACAGATTCCACGTCTCGCGCGTCTGTCGGACCGCCATCTCGATGAGGTCCGCCCGGTCATCACCGGGCAGGGAGGCCAGCAGCTGCTCGTCGCGCTCGAACACGGCAAAGGGCAGCAGCGCTCGACGGGCGGCGTCGGGCTCCACGACCGGCGCCAGCAACGCGAGCCCCATGACCTGGTCCGGGAATGCCGCGCGCACGTGCCGGACGAGCGACCCGCAGCGTGAGTTCCCCAGGAGCGCGAAACGCCGGTCAACCACGAGTTCCTTGACCTGGGCCACAAGCCAGTCCGCCAACTCGGGCAGTCCTGCGACACCGGGCAACGCCGGAGTCAATCCAAAGCCCGAGGAGGGGGTCTCGAGTTACACCGCTGTAGTTTTCCCCAGCTGTGAACAAACCTGTGGACAACGGCCCACACGCTCCCCCACGCGTGACGGCCTCGACGCCGTAGTGTTGCTCCATGCGGCACGTGGTGGACGACATCGTCGTCACGAAGCTCCCCTCGGGGACGCGCACGGACGACCTCGCCGCCCGCCTGAGGGCCGTGTCGTCCGGACCGGTCCGCGCCCTCTTCGCCACTCCCCTCACGACCGCCCCGCTCGCGGCCCCGGACGGCCGGCACCTGATCCTCGAGCCCCGCACCCACCTCGCCTCCGAGAGCAGTCCGATCCCCTGGCGCGAGATCGGGGGGCTGGTGGCTCGGCTGCAGGCCTGCCCGGTGCCCACGGCGTCCGCCCTGCCCGAACACGGGGGCCGGGCCGCGCTCACGGCGTCCGTCATCGCGGCGGACGCCCTGCACCCCGGCGGCGGCACGGACATCCTGCGCGAACTGGGCCGAACCCTGTTGCGCACATGGCCGACGGCGGCGCGTCCGGTGCTGGTGCACGGGGCGGTCCACCTGCGCTCGGTCGGGCGTCTCGACGGGACCCCGACCTGGGTCCTCCTCCAACCCGGGACCTTCGGGTTCGGCTCCGCGGCCTGGGACCTGGGCCGTCCCGCCGGGCTGTGGGGAGCGGGGTTGCTCGACGACGTGAGTTGGCGGGCGTTCGAGGAGGGGTACCGCGAAGCGGGCGGCCAGGCGCCGAGCCCTGGCGCGGACTGGGACGAACTCGACCACCCCGCCCGCTGCGCCGTCTACATGGCCACCGTCCGCGAGGTGTCCGCCTGCGGCGAGTACCCCAACATCACGCTGACGGATTTGGCGCAGCACCTGCTCGCCACGTGCGTCCGCATGAACGGACGCCGCTGGCCCGACCTCGGCCGGACGAACGGGTGGACCCGGCCCGGGAGCGACGCCGACCCCACCGCGCACGGCCTGCTGAACGAATGAGGGCCACTCCCGCCGTGGAAAGATGGGGGCATGACGACAATTCCCTCCATCAAGCTCAGCGACGGCACGGCGATCCCCCAGCTCGGGTTCGGCACGTGGCAGGTCCCGGACGCCGACGTGACACCGGCCGTCCTGCACGCCCTGGAGGTGGGGTACCGCCACATCGACACCGCCCAGATCTACGGCAACGAGGCCGGCGTGGGTCGCGCGCTGGCGTCCGCCGGGCTGCCGCGCGACGAGGTCTACGTGACCACCAAGCTGTGGAACGACCGCCACCACAAGGCGGAGGCCCGGGCCGCCATGGAGTCCAGCCTCGAGAAGCTCGGACTGGACCGCGTCGACCTGCTGCTCATCCACTGGCCGGCGACCGTCGCCTACGGTGACAGCTACATCGAGGCGTGGGACGCCCTGCAGGAGTTCAAGGCCGAGGGCCTGACGACGAGCATCGGCGTCAGCAACTTCCACGTCGCGCACCTGGACGCCATCTCGGGCGAGGTGCCCGTGATCAACCAGGTCGAGCTGCACCCGACGTTCGCGCAGGTCCCACTCCGGACGGAGCTCGCCGCGCGGGGCATCACGGTCGAGTCGTGGAGCCCGCTCGGCTCCGGCGCCGACCTGGGCAACGCCGAGCTCGCGGCCCTCGCCGGTGATCTCGGCAAGTCGGTGGCGCAGGTGATCATCCGCTGGCACCTGCAGCACGGCTTCGTGGTGCTGCCGAAGTCGGTCACGCCCTCGCGCATCGCCGAGAACCTGGCCGTCTTCGACTTCGAGCTGGACACCGACGCCATGGCCCTCATCGACGCGCTGGACGCCGGTAACCGGGTCGGGTCGAACCCGGACACCGCCACCTTCTGACCAGTTTGTCGGCGCCGGGTGGCACAGTGGTCCCACGATGACCACCGGACCCGGCGCCGACGCCCTGGAGCCCTTCTCACCCGCCACGCGGGCCTGGTTCTCCAGCAGCTTCACCGCGCCCACCCACGCCCAGGCCGGGGCGTGGGCGTCCATCAGTTCGGGGCAGCACACGCTCGTCGTCGCGCCGACGGGGTCGGGCAAGACGCTGTCGGCGTTCCTGTGGGCGATCGACCGGCTCACGACGTCCCCGCCGCCCGAGGAGCCGCTCAAGCGCTGCCGGGTCCTGTACGTCTCGCCGCTGAAGGCGCTGGCCGTCGACGTGGAACGCAACCTCCGCTCCCCGCTCGTCGGCATCGGCCACGCCGCCGACCGCCTCGGCCTGCCGCGCCCGCAGGTGAGCGTCGGCGTCCGGTCGGGTGACACGCCCGCGGACGCCCGGCGGCGCTTCGCGAAGGCGCCCGACGACATCCTGATCACAACGCCGGAGTCGCTGTACCTGCTCCTCACCTCACAAGCGCGGGAGGCCCTGCGCGGCGTCGAGACCGTGATCCTCGACGAGGTGCACGCCGTGGCCGGCACCAAGCGCGGCGCGCACCTGGCCCTCACGCTCGAACGCCTCGACGCCCTGCTCGAGCGGCCCGCCCAGCGCATCGGCCTGTCGGCGACGGTCCGCCCGATCGAAGAGGTGGCACGCTTCCTCGCGGGTGGGCGTCCGGTGACGACCGTGCAGCCGCCGAGCGAGAAGAAGTGGGATCTGCAGGTCGTCGTCCCGGTCGAGGACATGGCCGCGCTCGGCACCCAGCCCGGCGCGCCGGATCCGGAGCAGGGCGCGCAGACGCCGTCCATCTGGCCGCACGTCGAGGAGCGCATCGTCGACCTCGTCGAGCAGCACCGCTCCACGCTGGTGTTCGCGAACTCACGCCGCCTGGCCGAGCGGCTCACGACCCGGCTCAACGAGATCGCCCAGGAGCGTGCGGGCGATCCGGTGCCGGGGCCGACGCGGGTTCCGGCCGAGGTGATGGCCCAGTCCGGGCAGTCCGCCGGCGCCGACGCCGTGATCGCGCGCGCCCACCACGGGTCGGTCTCGCACGACCAGCGCCAGCAGACCGAGGAGGCGCTCAAGGCGGGCCTCCTCCCCGCCGTCGTCGCCACCTCGAGCCTCGAACTCGGCATCGACATGGGCGCCGTCGACCTCGTGGTGCAGGTCGAGGCACCTCCGTCCGTGGCGTCCGGCCTGCAAAGGGTCGGACGCGCTGGGCACCAAGTGGGCGCGACCAGCCGCGGCGTGTTCTTCCCCAAGTACCGCGGCGACCTCGTCGCGACGAGCGTGATCGTCGAGCGGATGAGGTCCGGGGCGATCGAGGCACTGGGCGTCCCCGCGAACCCCCTCGACGTGCTCGCCCAGCAGGTCGTGGCCATGGTCGCCCTCGACGACTGGACCGTCGACGACCTCCTCGCCACCGTCCGCAAGGCGGCCCCGTACGCGACGCTCACCCGCGGCGTCCTCGAGGCGACGCTCGACATGCTCGCCGGCCGCTACCCCGCCGAGGAGTTCGCCGAGCTGCGTCCCCGCCTCGTCTGGGACCGCGTCACCGGCACCCTCACCGGGCGCCGCGGCGCCCAGCGCATCGCCGTCACCAACGGCGGCACGATCCCCAACCGCGGGCTGTTCGGCGTCTTCATCGCCGGCGACGGCCCCGGACGCCGCGTCGGCGAGCTCGACGAGGAGATGGTCTACGAGTCGCGCGTCGGCGACACGATCACGCTCGGCACCAGCACGTGGCGCATCGAGGACATCACCCACGACCAGGTCCTGGTCTCCCCCGCGCCGGGCCAGCCCGGACGCCTCCCCTTCTGGAAGGGCGACACGATCGGACGCCCCGCCGAGTTGGGCGAGGCGCTGGGCGGGTTCGTCCGCGAGGTCTCCGCCCTCGACCCGGACGCCGCGGGCCCGCGCCTGGCGTCCGCCGGCTTGGACCCCCTCGCCACCCAGAACCTCATCACCTACCTGGCCGAACAGCGGCAGGCGACGGGCACGGTCCCGAACGACCGGCAGGTGGTGGTCGAGCGGTTCATGGACGAGCTGGGCGACTGGCGGATCGTGATCCACTCCCCGTACGGCGCACGCGTCCACGCCCCGTGGGCCCTCGCGATCGGCACGCGGCTCCGCGAGCGCTACGGGGTGGACGTCCAGGCCATGCACGCCGACGACGGCATCGTCCTGCGACTTCCAGACTTGGGGTTCGACGACTTCTCGGACGGCGCGCGGGGCGACCACGGCAGCGGCAGCAGCGAGCAACCCTTCGCCGACCTGCTCGAGCACCTCCTCCCCGACCCCGACGAGGTCACGGCGCTCGTCACCGAGCAGGTGGGCGGCTCGGCGCTGTTCGCGTCCCGGTTCCGGGAGTGCGCGGGTCGGGCCCTGCTGCTGCCGAACCGGCGTCCGGGGCATCGTCAGGCCTTGTGGCAGCAGCGCCAGCGCTCGGCGGCGCTGCTGGAGGTGGCGTCCAACTACCCGAGCTTCCCGATCGTGCTGGAGGCTGTTCGCGAGGTCCTGCAGGACGTGTACGACCTGCCCGGCCTGGCCGCGCTCCTGCGGCGGGTGACGGCGCGCGAGGTCCAGGTCGTCGACGTCACCACGCCTCGTCCGAGCCCGTTCGCCCAGAGCCTGCTCTTCGGCTACGTCGCCCAGTACCTCTACGAGGGGGACCAGCCGCTCGCCGAGAAGCGCGCCGCCGCGCTGTCCCTCGACCCGGACCTGTTGGCCGAGTTGCTCGGCACATCCGAGGGGATGAGCCTGCGCGACCTCCTCGACCCGGACGCACTGGCCCGCACCCACGCCGAACTCCAGCACCTGGCCGAGAGCCGCAAGGCCCGGGACGCCGACGACCTCACCGACCTGCTGCGCACCCTGGGCCCCCTGACGGAGGCCGACATGGCCGAGCGGTCCGCCACCCCGGACGCCGTCCCGGATTGGGTGGCCGATCTCAGCGCAGCGGGCCGCATTCTCTCCGTGCTGCATTTCCGGGTGGAAGAACCCCAAGGATCCTCGGGGAATCTCCACCCGGAAATGCAGCACACGCACCGCTGGGCCGCCATCGAGGACGCCGGACGCCTCCGCGACGCCTTGGGTGTCGCCCTGCCTCCCGGGGTTCCGTTCGCGTTCGCCGAGCCCGTCTCGGACCCGCTCGGCGACCTGCTCGTCCGCTACGCCCGCACCCACACGCCGTTCGCGGTGGACGACGTCGCCGCGTGGCTCGGCGTCGGGCGGGCGGTCGCGCTGGACGGCCTGCGCCGGCTCCAGCAGGCCGGACGCCTGGTCGAGGGCGAGTTCACCCCGGGAGCGACGGGCCGGGAGTTCGTCGACCCGGGCGTGCTGCGGGTGATCCGCCGGCGCTCGGTGGCGGCCCTGCGCGCCGAGGTCGAGCCGGTGCCCGCCGAGGACTTCGCGACGTTCCTGCCGGCCTGGCAAGGGGTGGGCTCACCCACCGGCAGTGCACCCACCCGGAACACGACCGTCAGCAAGGGGACAGGCCCCGCCTACCGCGGCATCGACGGCGTCCTGCGCGCGGTGGAACAACTCGCGGGCGTGGTCCTGCCGGCCTCAGCGGTCGAGTCGTTGATCCTGCCGGCGCGCGTCCGCGACTACGCCCCGGCCCTGCTGGACGAGCTCTGCGCCGCCGGTGAGGTCGTGTGGCGCGGGCATGGATCGCTGGCCGGGAACGATGGCTGGGTGTCCCTGTGGCCGGCCGACCTGGCCCACCTGGCCGGCCCGGCCGTGGCCGATCCCGAGGGCGAAACCGAACTTGCGATCCTCACCACGCTCCACGCGGGCGGCGCCCTGTTCTTCACCGCCCTCGCCGCCACGCTCGGGGAGTCCGCCGGCACCTCGGCCGCCACCGCGGGTCAGCGCGCGAGCGAGGCCCTGTGGTCCCTGGTCTGGAAGGGCCACCTCACCAACGACACCCTGGCCCCGCTGCGCGCCAGGCTCGGCGGTGGCTCGACCACCCACCGCGTCCGCGCCGCCGCACCCCGGACGCGCTACGGCCACCCCCGCCTCCCCCGCGCCCCCCGGCTGGACGCGCCGCGCGACCTCGGGGGACGCTGGTCGCTGTTCCCCAGTGAGGGCGTCGACCCCACCGAGGCCCTGGTCACCACCTCGGAGCTGCTGCTCGACCGCTACGGCGTGGTCACGCGCGGGTCGGTCCAGGCGGAGGGCATCGAGGGCGGGTTCGCCGGGGTCTACAAGGTGTTGAGCGCCGCCGAGGAGGCGGGGCGCGTGCGCCGTGGTTACTTCGTCGAGGGGCTGGGCGCCGCCCAGTTCGCCACCACGGGGGCCATCGACCGGCTCCGCGGGTCGGCCAGGCACGCCGCCACGCTCGTGCTCGCGGCGTCCGACCCGGCCAACCCGTTCGGCGCCGCCCTGCCGTGGCCCAACTCGGGCGACCACAAGCCCGGACGCAAGGCCGGCGCCCTGGTCGTCCTCGACGGCGGACAGCTGAGGGTCTGGCTCGAGCGGGGCGGCCGGACGGCCCTCACCTGGCTGCCCCCCGACCCCGACGTGGCGACCCGTGCCGCCACCGCGCTGGCCGACCTCGTCCGCACCGGGCGCCTCGCCGCGCTCACGGTCGAGAAGGTCGACGGGCAGCCCTCGCTCGGCTCGGAGCATCCCTTCGTGGCGGCGCTGTTGGCGGCCGGGTTCCACCAGGTTCCGAAGGGCGTCCGGCTGCGCCGCTGACGGGCTGGGCCTCAGGAGCGGTCGGCGATGAGCGGGGCGAGGGCCATCGCGATGATGACGACGGCCACGACCAGGACGGCTGTGAGGATGAGGAAGGTGGTCATGCGACCAGCCTGTCGCCCGGCCCCGACAGTTTCATCGGCTCGCGGGACCCGCCACCCTGCGACTTCCGGGGTGTTTCCCCTCCTCCCACGGTGGTAGAGGGCCCTGCTCGTGGGTACTGTCGATGCATGGCCCTCAGCGTCTTCGACCTGTTCTCGATCGGCATCGGGCCGTCGTCGTCGCACACGGTCGGCCCCATGCGGGCGGCCGGATTGTTCCTCGACGACCTGGCCGGCCGACTCGACGAGGTCGCCCACGTCCGCTGTGACCTGTACGGGTCGCTCGGCGCGACGGGGCGGGGCCACGGCACCGACAACGCGATCATCCTCGGCCTGCTCGGCGCGAAGCCGGAGACCGTCGACCCCCGCTCGGTGGCGGCCACGGTGAAGCAGGTGTGGGACGGCGACGGGCTCCTCCTGGCCGGACGCCACCACATCGCCTTCGACCCCAACGCCGACCTGGTGCTGGACGGTTCCCGGGAACTGCCCGCCCACCCCAACGGCCTCGAACTGCGCGCCTGGGACGCCTACGACGACCCGATGCTCGCGTCCACCTACTACTCGGTGGGGGGCGGCTTCGTCGTGTGCGGGGACGCCCACGCGTCCGACCCGGTCGTGCCCGACAACGGAACGCTCCCCCACCCGTACCGCACGGCGTCCGACCTGCTGGAGATCACCGCACGTACCGGCCTGTCCATCTCGCGCGTGGCCCTGGAGAACGAGGTCGCCCTGGGGCGCACCGAGGACGAGGTGCGCGCCGGGCTGCTCAAGATCTGGGAGGTCATGCAGGAGTGCGTCCGCAACGGCGCGAAGACCGAGGGACACCTCCCCGGCGGCCTCCGCGTCCTGCGCCGCGCACCGGCCCTCCACACCAAGCTGGTCGCGGAGGGGGCGTCCGACGACCCCCTGCGCGGCATGGACTGGATCACGTTCTACGCTCTGGCCGTCAACGAGGAGAACGCGGCGGGCGGTCGCGTGGTGACGGCACCGACGAACGGGGCGGCCGGCATCATCCCGGCGGTCCTGCACTACTACTGGAACTTCATCCCGGGCGCGGACGACGACGGCGTGGTCAGGTTCCTGCTCACCGCTGGCGCCATCGGGATGATCTACAAGACAACCGCGTCCATCTCGGGCGCCGAGGTGGGGTGCCAGGGTGAGGTCGGGTCGGCGTGCTCGATGGCGGCCGGTGCCTTGGCCGCGGTCCTGGGCGGGACACCGGAACAGGTCGAGAACGCCGCCGAGATCGGCATGGAGCACAACCTCGGCCTCACGTGCGACCCGGTGGGCGGACTCGTCCAGATCCCCTGCATCGAACGCAACGCGATCGCTGCGGTGAAGGCGATCGCGGCGGCGAGGACGGCCCTGCGCGGGGACGGTTCGCACATCGTGAGCCTCGACAGCGTCATCAAGACGATGCGCGAGACGGGCAAGGACATGCAGGCCAAGTACAAGGAGACCGCCCTGGGCGGTCTCGCGGTGAACGTCATCGAGTGTTGAGACGGACGCCGAAGCTCCTGCCGGGCGCGCCAAACGGACCCCGATGCGGCACGATGGGATCGTGGAACGGCTCATCGAAGGGAAACCCGGCGAGCAGGCGGCCGTGTGGGTCCAGGACCGGGGCGGCGGCCCCCTGCGCCTGAGAGGGCATGTGGTGATCGAGGACCTGAATGGGGTTCTCACCTCGATCTCCTCGCGGACGGGTGCCAATGGCCCCCTCAACCCGGTGACCCAGTACATGCTGTCCCGGGCCGCGGAGCACCTCGCCGACCGGTTGGTGGACGACGCCGGACCCAGCCGTGACGGCCGCGAGGCGGTGCCCCGGATCCTGTCGAGCTCGCTGGGGCACCAGCCGTTCGTGGAGTCCGTGCTCGAGATGAGCCAGCACCAGATGCTGCGCCGGTGGCCGCTCGCCACCGACTGGTACACCGACGTCATCAACTACGTGATGCGCCCGGCGCGTTTCGAACCCAAGTACGACACGCTTTTCGAGACCGTCGGCGAGGCCTCCTCGGCCACACTGGGCGACCTGATCCGCCGGTTCACGCACGAGGCGTCCGTGTTCCCCCGCGACACCAAGGTGGTCCGCGTGGCCGAGGCCCTGCAGGCGCTGTGGCCCGACTACCCGCCCGTCGCGAACGCCATGGGCGCCTATCGCCGGACGGTGCTCGAGCGGTATGTGCCGTTGTACGAGGCGGCGATGCGCGCCTACGGCCTCGTCGCCCGTCCGGGCCTGGACATCGGCGTGGTCTCCTGGGTGTTCAACGGATTGAGCTCCCGCGAGACGGTGGAGGTGCTCGCCGGCCAGACGACGACGCACACGACGCAGGACGGGACCGTCTGGTCGATGACCGCGTGGGCCGTCCTGGTCATCATCGCCGGCGCGGCCATGGACGAGGACGGCAACACCTTCCACCCGGACGACCTCGCCAAGCGCCTCCCCGTCCGCCCGTTCGTGCCCCCCACAGGAGAGACCACATGAAGGACCTCGCCGTCGGCACGCGCGGCTCGGTGACGATCACGGTCGACGAGTCGCTGACCGTACCCGCCGTCTCGAGCCAGTACCCGCGCTTCGACACCATGCCGCCGGTCTTCGCGACGGCCTACATGGTCGGCCTGGCCGAGTGCGCCGCCATGGACGCCCTCCATCCCTCGCTGGACGAGGGCGAATCCAGCGTCGGCATCGACGTCGCCTTCAAGCACACCGCCGCCACCCCGGTCGGCATGAAGGTGACAGCGGACGCCGAGGTCACCGCCGTCGAGGGTCGCATCGTGAGCTTCCGGATCGTCCTCCGCGACGAGGTGGAGCCCATCGGCGAGGGCACCCACCAGCGCGCGGTCATCAATCAGGCCAAGTTCGAGACCCGCGTGGCGGCGAAGGGTGGTCGCTAGCGTCCTTGCCCCGGCAACCGGGGGAAACTTGTTGACAGGGCCGTGACGCAACGTCAGGATGGCCGTCCCGACGATCCTGAGGGGCACGCTGACGTGACCGGTGACGGGGTCAGGCGACCCACCATCCACGACGTGGCCATGTTGGCCGGCGTCTCCACCGCGACGGTGTCGCGCGCCTTCAGCCGCCCGGACAAGGTCCGATCCGAGACGACGGGACGGGTGATGGACGCCGCCCGGGCGCTGGGCTACCACACCGAGGGAATGACGCTGGGCCGCGAGGCGCGAACCCGCGTCCTGACCGCGATCGTCGGCCCGATGGTGGATCCCTACTTCCTCACCGTGACCCGGGGGATCCAGCAAGCGGCGGCCGAACTCGACTACACCGTGCACTTCGCGTTCCACGAGGGCTCCATCGCCGAGGAGCTCAAGAGCCTGGAGCGGGTCTGCGGGACCGATGGGGTCATCGTCGTCAGTCCCCGCTGCCCGTCCGCGGCTCTGCTCGCCTGCGCGCGCTCGCATCCGATGGTCCTGGTCAACCGGCGCGTCCGGGGGGTTCCGGCTCTGAGCGTGGACAACGTCGACAGCGCCCGCCAGGCCTTCGACCACCTGGCGGCGACCGGGCACCGGCGCATCGCTTACGCCCACGGCGATCCGAGGGGATGGGTCGCCAGCGTCCGGTGGCGCGCCATCCGCGAGCGGGCGGACGAGCTGGGCCTGACGGCGGTCCGGCTGCCGCCGGGCTCACCCGGGCTGAGCGATCCCGCCGTCCTGGCGGCAGCCGACGAGGACGCCTACATCGTCCACAGCGAGCGGTACGCCAAGGACCTCATCAAGAACTTGGCGCGGGCAGGCAGGTCCGTGCCGGGCGACGCCTGCGTCGCCAGTTTCGACGACCTGCCCGACTCGTCGGACTTCCACCCGAGCCTCAGTTCGGTCGGAGCGCCGATCAAGCAACTGGGCATCGGCGCCGCCCGGGCCCTGGTGACCCTCATCGAGCGGCGGCGCCCCACCCGCGTCACGCGCCTGCCCGCGCACCTGGTCGTCCGCGAGTCGTCCCTGTGTGGAAAGGCGAAGGACGGGACCCCCTGAGCGGGGATCCCGTCCTGCGGTGGGGGACGATCAGCGCTTGCCGGGCGTCCGCACGGTGACGGTGTCACTCAACGAGACGTTGTCGGAGGAGTTGCCGACGTACACGGTGTACTCACCGGTCGGGGTCGTCCAGGCGTCAGCCTCGGCGTCCCACACCGACAGCGGGTGGTTGGTCGCGGCCGGGTCGATCGTGATCTCGACACGCGTCTTCTCACCGGGCTCCAGCCACACCTTGTCGAAGCCGACCAGGCGCTTCGGCGGCTGGTTGGCGGCCTCCGGGAGACCGAGGTAGACCTGCGGAACCTCGGCGCCGGCCACGTCTCCGGTGTTGGTGACGAAGAACTGGACCTTGATCTCCTTGGTGCCGTCGTTGACCTTGGGGGTCACGACCAGCTTCGAGATCTCGAAGTCGGTGTACGACAGGCCGTACCCGAAGGAGAACAGCGGCGTGACGTCGTTGGCGTCGTACCAGCGGTAGCCCATCTCGAGGCCCTCGTCGTAGTACACCTGGTCCACCGTCAGGTTGCCGCGGGAGTTGACCACCCCGTCGGTGTCGAGACCCGGGTAGGCGCGTTCGCTGCCCGCGGTCGGGGTCTGGTCCACCGAGGCGGGGTAGGTGACCGGCAGCTTGCCGGACGGGTTCGCGAGGCCGAACAGCAGGCGCGCGACGACGTTGCCGTCCTCCTGGCCCGGGTTCCACGCCTCGAGGACCGCCGGGACCTCGTCCAGCCACGGCATCAGGACGGGGTCGCCGTCCTTGAGCACGACGGCGGTGCTGTCGTTCGCGGCGGCGATCGCCGAGATCAGCGCGTCCTGGCCGTCGGGCAGGTTGAGGTTCGGGGTCTTGTTGTCGAGCAACAGTTGGTCGCGGCCCTCGGCCGTCACGAGTCCGGCCATGACGATGACGACGTCTGCGTCCTGAGCCGCCGTGACGGCCTCGTCGAGGTTGGACAGGTCCTTGGCGACGGTGACCTTGTTCACCTGGGCGTCGGAGCCGATCTCGTCGAGCACGTTCTGCAGGCCCTCGAGCGGTGTGACCGTGTAGGTCGGGACCACACGCGAGCTGCCGCCACCACCGGAGACGGCCTCGTCCACGTAGGTGGACTGGCCGATGAGGGCGATCGTCGTGGAGTCCTGGGACAACGGCAGGAAGTCCGCGTCGTTCTTCAGCAGGACGGCCGACTGCTCGGCGATCGAACGGGAGACCTCACCGTTGGCGGCCGGGACGGCGTCCCGGGTGATGGGACGGTCGAACACGCCGTACTTGAACATCTGGACATAGCGGCGGGTCAGGGCCTGGTCGATCGTGTCGATCGACAGGTCGCCGCTCTCGAGGGCGGCCTGCAGGTTCTCGAGCTTGAACCAGTTCGGACGCGGCATCTCGAAGTCCATGCCGGCGTTCAGTGCGGCGGCGGTGGAGTGCGTCGCACCGAAGTCCGACTGGACGTACCCCTTGAAGCCCCACTGGTCACGCAGGACCTCGGTCAGCGTGTAGGGGTTCTCGCAGGAGTAGGTGCCGCCGATCTTGTTGTAGGAGCACATGATCGAGGCGAGGTCGCCGTCCTTGACCGCCATCTCGAACGGCAGCAGGTACAGCTCGTGCAGGACCGACTCGTCCACGTTCACGTTGACGTTGCCGCGGTCCTTCTCCTGGTCGTTCAGGACGTAGTGCTTGGCCATCGCGAGCACGTCGTTGTCCTGGACGCCGCGCACCTCGGCGGCCGCCATGACGCCGGCGAGGTAGGGATCCTCGCCGAAGTACTCGAAGTTGCGGCCGCCGTTGGCGATGCGGGCCATGTTGATGCCGGGTGCCTCGAACTCGTGGATGCCCAGCGTCCGGCTCTCCCGACCGGCCAGGTCACCGAACTGGTAGGCGAGGTCGGCATCGAAGCCGGCCGCCAGCGCCAGCGCGACGGGCAGCGCGGTGGCGGGCTCCTGCGGCGTGCAGTCGCCGTAGCCGACACCGACGGGGCCGTTGGTCACGCGGAACGAGGGGATGCCCAACTCGGGGATCCCCGTGACGTTGCGGAACGTGCCGTAGCCGGTGCTCGTCTGCCCGTTGCACTCCGGCAGCAACTCCGGCGACGGGACGCCGGAGCCGGTCAGCTGCTGGGCCTTCTGGGGCAGGGTCAGGGCATCGACCAGCAACTCGGCGCGTACCTCGGGGGTGAGGGTGGTGTTCATCCACGGCAACGTCGGCGACGACGGCTGCTGGGCTGCGGCCACACTCGCGGTGCCCACCACCAGGGGGACGGCCGCGACCAGGGCCAACGCCTTGAGCCGCGTCCTTCTCGTGAGGGTTCTCATGGGTCTCCTTCGACCAACTCGGGGTGCCCGGGAACGGGCATCCGAGCTGACCGTAGGGAGAGCCGCCAGAGGCGAGCCACGGTTTACAGGCGTTTACATCGCCGGCTCCCCTCAGAGCTCCAGGCCGAGCCGTTCCAGCAGCGGCTCCACCCGCGGATCCCGCCCCCGGAACGCGCGGTAGGTGTCCATCGCGTCCACCGAGCCGCCCGGCGCGAGGAGCGTCCGGCGGAAGTGGTCGCCGTTCTCGCGGGTCCCGCCGCCGTTCTCGTCGAACCAGGCCACGGCGTCGGCGTCCATCACCTCGGCCCACTTGTAGCCGTAGTAGCCGGCCGCGTAACCGCCCCCGAAGATGTGGCTGAAGTACGTCGAGCGGTAGCGCGGCGGCACCAGGTCGGACGCCACCCCCCACTTCTCCAGGGCGCGGCGCTCGAACCCCTCGACCTCCTCGCCCGAGACCGGCAGGGCGTCCAGCGGGGTCTGGTGCCAGGCCTGGTCGAGCAGGGTGGCGGCCATGAGCTCGAGTGTCCCGAACCCCTGGTTGAACGACTGGGACGCCTTGAGCTTGTCCAGCAGGTCCGCCGGCAGGACGCGGCCGGGCTGCCACGCCCAGTGCTCGTTGACCTGGGAGGGGAACTCCACGAAGTCGCGCGGCGTCGCCGTGCCCGACTTCGACGGGTACTTCGAGTCGGCGAACAGGCCGTGCAGGGCGTGCCCGAACTCGTGGAACATCGTGATCACGCCGTCCCAGGAGATCGCCGAGGAGCCCTGGGTGTAGTTGCAGTTGTTCGTCACGACGGGGAGCTGCTTGGTGAGGTGGTTCTGGCGGACGATCGACGTCATCCACGCGCCGCCCTCCTTGGTGGGGCGGGCCCAGAAGTCCATGAGGAACAGGCCCAGCGGCGACCCGTCCTCGTTGTGCACCTCGTAGACCTCGGTCTCGGGCGTGTGGCCGACGAGGTCCTCCCGCAGGGTGAACGTGATGCCGTAGAGGTCGTGCGCGGCGGCGTAGGTGGCGTCCAGCACCCTGGCGACGTCGAGGTGGGGTTCCACGTCGGCGTCCGAGAACGCGTACGTCTCGGACCGGACGATCTCGGCGACGTACTGCCAGTCCCAGGCGGCGAAGTCGTCGCCCTGCCCGAGCTCGGAGAACCGCTCGGCGAAGGCCACGGCGTCCGCCTCGGCCTGCTTGAGCGCAGCGCGTCCGAGTGGGCCCATCAGGGCGTTCACGGCGTCGGTCGTCCTGGCGCAGCCCGACTCGGCCGACAGCGCCGCGTGGTGCTCGTAGCCGAGCAGGGCGGCTCGCTCGGCGCGGGTCCGGGCGATGTCGACGATGAGCTGGCGGGTGTCGTGCTCGCCCCTGAGACCGCGGGAGGTGGACGCCTCGTACACGCGCCGGCGCAGCCCCCGGTCGTGGAGCTTCGCCATGATCGGCTGCTGGGTGGTGTTGACCAGCTCGATGGTCCACTCGCCGTCGCCGGTCGCCAGCGCGTCCACCTCGGCGTCGATGAGGCCGGCCAGCTCGGCGCGGTCGGTGACGACCACCTTGCCGGCGACGCGGGCCTCACGGTTGGCCTTCTGGAAGGCCGCGCCCAGCTCGGCGAGGCGCGTGTTGAGCTCACGCAGCCGGGCCTGGTCGGCCTCGGCCAGCGCGACGCCGGCGCGGGTGAAGCGGCGGATGGTGTCCTCGAGCAGCCAGGCGTCCTCGGGGTCGAGGATCACCTCGCCGGTCTGGGCGCGGGTCGCGAGTTCGGTGAACCGGTCGAACAGGCGCCGGTCCAGCCAGATGGAGTCGCCGTGCTGGGCGAGCCGCGGCGCGAACTCGGTCTGCAGGGCGTCCAGCTCGGGGGTGGTGTTGGCCGCCCGGACCGCGTAGAACGCCATCTGCAGGCGGGCGAGCAGGTCGCCGGAGGTGTCCCAGGCGTGGAGGACGTTCTCCACCGTCGCGGGCTCGGTGTCGGTGGCCAGCGAGTCGAGGGCCTCGAGCTGCTGGGCGGTGCCGATCTCGAACGCCTCGCGGTAGTGCTGGGGCGTCAGCGCCGCGAAGTCGGGCAGCAGGTACGGAAGGTGCGAGCGTTCGAGCAGCGGGTTGGTGGAAGTCATGGGTTCCAACGTAGTTGGCCCACCTCGTGTGCGCACCCGGGCCGGGAGCGCCGGGTCAGAGGGCCCGGCGCACCGCGGAGAGCGCAAACTCCAGCGCGGCGGCCTCGAACCGGTTGAGCTCGCCCTGGTCGCGCTGGTCCTCGATGGACTCGCGCATGTCGTCCACGGCCCCGGTCGGGTCGTCGCCCTTCTGGATGTCCTTCTTCGCCTCGTTCCAGGCCTTGGTGAGGGCCTTCGTCGCCTTGGAGTCGTTGGGCAGGGCCGCGATCGCGGCGTCCATTCCCCTGATGGCCGCCTGGAGGGCGACCTCCTCCCCCGACGGCAGGGAGGGGCGGTTCGCCGGGGCGGTGGCCGGCGGGGTGGTGGCGCGAGGGGCGGTGGTGCGAGGGGCGGTGGTCCGCGGGGCCGGCTTGGGGGTCGGCGAGGTCGCGGGCTTGCTCGCGGCGGGCGTGGCGGACGGGGTGGCGGTGCCCTGGAAGCCCCGCAGGAGCTCCCCCCCGAGGGCCCACGCCACCATGAACACGAGGATCGCCGCGATCACCACCCCCAGCCCCAGCGCCGCCTTCCGGAATCCCTGGTGGGACCGGTCGTCCGGCGCCCCGACGGCAGCGGACGCCGTGGGCCGGACCGCGGCCGAGGGCAGCACGGCCGTGGCCGCGGGCAGCACCGAGGTCGCCATGGGCGCCGCGACCGCCGCGGCGGGGAGGACCGCCGTGGGGGCGGCGTCCGGGTTCTGGGCCAGTTCGGCCAGCGCCCGCGCGACAGCGGACGCCGTGGGTCGGGCCAGCGGATCCTTGGCCAGCATGCGGCGGACGAGGTCGTCCAGCGCCGGGGACAGCTCCGGACGCCGCGACCGCACCGACACCGGCGGGTCGGTGACCTGCCGCTGGGCCACCTGAATGGCGTTGTCCCCCGGGTACGGGGGCTGCCCGGTGAGCAACGCCACCAGGACACCGCCCAGCGCGTACACGTCGGACGCGGCCGTCGCCCGCATCCCCCGGGCCTGCTCGGGCGACATGTAGGCGGCCGTGCCGAGGGTGGTCGCCGGAGCGGTGAGGTGGGCCTCGGCGTCCAGTTGGACCAGCGCGATGCCGAAGTCGAGCAACTTGACGGAGTCGCGGTCGACCATGATGTTGGCGGGCTTGATGTCCCGGTGGACGACCCCGATGGCGTGGGTGGCGACGAGGGCGTCCGCCACCTTCGCCCCGACCGCGATGGCGCGCTCCTCGGGGACGCCGCCGGTCTCACGGATGACCGAGGCCAGGTCCTGTCCGCCGAGGTACTCCATGACGAGCCAGGCGATGTGGTCGTCGGCGCCGGCGTCGAAGATGGTGACGATGTTGGGGTGGTTCAACTGCGCGGTGGCGATCGCCTCGCGGCGGAAGCGGTCGGCGACGGACCGGTCCGGGCTCTGGGTCAGGTCGACGACCTTGACCGCGACCTCGCGCCGCAGCCGCTCGTCCTGCGCGCGCAACACCTGCGCCATCCCCCCGCGCCCCAAGGGGGAGGTGAGCCGGTAGCGCCCGCCGACCAGTTGACCCTGATGCATGGAGCCCATCGTAGGTTGACCGGGTGACGGGGGATCGACCCGGGTGGGCCGAGGGATCCCGCGCACCCGGACGTCAGGGCAGCAGGCTGCGCAGGTAGGCGGCGTCCTTGGAGTAGTTCTCGGCGTCCAGGAGCAACTTGTCGTTCTTCCGCGCCACCCCATGGGAGTGGGTGAAGGCGGACAGGGCTTCCAGGCGTTCGACGATGGCGGCCAACAGGTCGGGCATGGTGGCGTCCGTCCCGTACGCCGTCATGGCCAGCTGCAGTCGGGCGGCGAGGTCGATCGGCAGGTCCGGGGCGTCCGGGTTGGAGGGGCGCATGAGCGGGACGGTCCGGTAGCACAGGTAGGCCAGGTCCCACAGGCGGGGGCCGGGGGCCGCGAAGTCCCAGTCGATGACCCCGACCAGTTCCTGGTCGCGGAACACCATGTTGTACGGGGCGAAGTCGTTGTGACAGATGACTTCTGCCGGCTTGTGCGGGGCCGTCCGCCAGTGGGCGTCGGGGTCGTCGTAGCCCTCGGTCGCGTCGTGCAGCTTGCGCAGCCACTTCGCGGCGCGTTTGAGCGTGGCGTCGGAGTACACCCACTCTGGCAGCGGGTAGGTCGGGACCTTCCCCTTGAGGTAGCTGAGGGCCTCACGGCCGTCCTTCGTCCACCCATGCGGCTCGGGCACCCAGTCCAACCCTTGGTCGCGGAGGTGCGCCAGGAGGCGCTGGATCGCCGGCGTCCAGGGGCCCGCCTCGCGCAGCACCTGGTCTCCCCGACGGGACACTTCCGTCATGGTGCTGCCCTCGAGCGGGCGTTCCGGCTTGGCCATGGCCCCAGCCTAATCGCCACAGCCGTCGACAACGGTGTCGCCGGTGGCAACTACGCCAGCGGGGCCCCGCCCAGGATCACCGCGCGCACGACGTGCCCGGCGGACGCCGTGGTCGCGACGCCGAAGTCGCCGCCACTCACGAGTGCGGCGTGCCCGGACGGAACCTCGACGTCACCGACCCGCAGGGCGGCGCCCTCCGCGATGACGACGTACTCCCAGCCGTCCTCGGCCGGGACCTGGAGCGGCTCGTCGGAGGCGAACCTCACCTCGCAGGCCAGCGCGGGGGCGTGGGTGACGACCGGGGAGTCCTCGAAGCCGAACTCGCCGACGATGATCGCGACCTCGTGGTCGCCCACGCGGACGGGCTCGGGCCAGAACTCCTCCACCGACGCCTCCACCTCGGACGCCGCGGGCGCGGCCAGGCGCAGCGCGATGCCGGTGACGGGCTCGTCGGCCACCGCGGCCTGGGCCACCTCGATGCCGGTGCCCGCGGTCACGACGACGGCCTGCCCGGGCCCGTACTCCACGTCCAGCCCGGTGGAATCGATGTGGCGCAGGCGTCCTGCGAACAGCCAGGTGAGCGACTGGGTGTCGGCCTGCCGCCGAGGCGGGTGGCTCAGGACACCGGGGCCGAACCAATCGACGTGGGTCCACGGGCCGACGGCGCTGACGCCGTCCGTGGGCAGGAGCCGCAGGACGGGTTCGCCCCCAACGGTCGTGCCGGCCGGCTCCAGGATGCGGACGTCGGTCATTCCGAGACGTCCTCCACGGTGATGTCGACCATCAGCTCCATGGCCAGGCGTTCGAGGTCGGCGCGCAGCGCGTCCGTGTCGGTGCTGTCGGTCACGGGGACGACCAGCAGCGCCTCGAAGAGGCGACCGCCGGCCATGGGGGCGTCGTAGGTGCCGGTCTCGACCTCCTCGATGGAGAGGCCGTGCTCGGTGAAGACGCCGGACAGCTCCTTGACCAGGCCGGGCCGGTCGTTGCCCAGCAGCTCGACGGTGATCCGGCCGACCGGCTCGTCGGCGGCCGCGGCGTCCACGTCGTGCACGACGACGGTGAGGCCCTCGAGCGCGGTCACCGCGGCACGGAACGACTCCGCCCGGTCGTCGGGCAGCGTGACCACGACGATGCCGGCGAAGGCCCCGGCGAGCTCGGCCAGCTGGCTGCGCTCCCAGTTTCCGTCGTGGGCGGCCACGACCTCGGCGAGTGACTTGACGATGCCGGTCCGGTCGTCACCGATCAGGGTGAGCACGAGAGTGGTCATGGCCGTCACGCTACCGGGCCCACCCATGCGGCAACAGGGGCACCGATGCGGTGATGGACGGACCGGGCGCGTAGCCTGCAGGGGTGGATTTCGTCGTGCTGTGGGGGTGGGCCTGCGCCGTGGCGGGGACAGCCCTGTCCGTGCCCCAGGTGGCGCGCCTGCTGGCCACGCGGACGAGCGCGGGGGTGAGCCCCCTGCTGTGGCAGCTCAACGTCGCGAACGGCATCGGGTGGACCGCCCACGGCCTGGTCACGGGGCACCTCAACGTGACGGTCCCGAACGCCCTGAGCGGCCTGCTCGCGGCGTTGGTGCTGCTGCTGGTCCAGCGTGACCGGCGACTCCCCCTGCTCCGGACGTGGGCACTCCCCCTGGCCGTGGGGCTCGTCGGGGTCCTGGTCGTGCTGCTGGCGCCCGTGGGCGGCTTCGGCGTCTTCGCCGTGTTCCCCCTGGCCATCGGCTTCGGGGACCAGACCCGCGACCTGCTCACCTCCCCCGACATCAGCGGCGTCTCGCCGGTCTTCGTCTTCGGCGCGCTGGTCGTCCAGGTGATGTGGTGGACGTGGGCCCAGATGGCCGGCGACCTCTCCATCTTCATCTGTGCCTCCGCGATCGGCGTGATCTGCCTGCTCAACGGCGCGCTGTGGCTGCTGCGCCACTCCGGGCGCCTGCGCCCCCGCGTCCGCCGGGCCGCGCCGGTGGTGGAGGCCGCGTGACGGCAACCGCCGGGCCCGCGACCCGCGTGCCGGTGCCCCGCGAGATCTGGGTGCTGGTCGTCGCCGCGTTCGTCATCGCGCTGGGCTTCGGCATCATCGCGCCGATCCTCCCCCAGTACGCCGCCAGCTTCGACGTGGGCGTGGCCGCGGCGTCCGCCATCGTGACCGTGTTCGCGCTGGCCCGCATGGTGTTCGCCCCCGCGGCCGGCTCGCTCATCGGGCGGTTCGGCGAACGGTGGATGTACATCGCCGGCCTGGCCGTCGTCGCCGCCAGCTCGTTCCTGTGCGCGGTGGCCGTGGGCTACTGGGACCTGCTGCTGTGGCGCGGCCTCGGCGGCCTCGGCTCGGTGACGTTCACCGTCTCGTCGATGGGCCTGATCGTCCGGTTGGCCCCCCCGACCGCGCGCGGGCGGACGTCCGCGCTCTACGGGTCTGCGTTCCTGCTGGGCAACATCATCGGCCCGATCCTGGGCACCTTCCTCGCGGTGCTGGGCTACCGCGTGGCGTTCGCCATCTACGGCGGCACGGTCGTGGTGGCGCTGCTCGTGGTGCTGCTCTTCCTGCGGGAGCCGCCGAAGGACCCGGCCGTCCAGGACGCCCGCCCGCGGATGCTGCTCAACGAGGCCATGGCACTCCCCGAGTACCGGGCGCTGCTCGTCTCGGGCTTCGCGAACGGCTGGGCGACCTTCGGCGTCCGGATCGCGCTGGTGCCGCTCATGGCGGCCCACGTGCCGACGATCGGCGCGCCGATGGCGGGCATCGCGCTGACGCTCATGGCGGTCGGCAACGTGATCGCGCAACAGTTCACCGGCCGCATGGTGGACGCGCTGGGCCGACGGCCCGTGCTGATGGTCGGCCTGCTCGTCACCGGGCTGACGACGCTCGTGTTCGGCTGGTCGGTGTCCCTCCCGGTGTTCCTGGGCCTGTCCCTGCTGACGGGCGTGGGCGCCTCGATGATCCAGCCGGCCTCCCAAGCCATGCTCGCCGACATCATCGGCTCCGACCGCAACGGCGGCCAAGCGCTCTCGACGTTCTCGATGTCGACCGACCTGGGCTCGATCGCCGGCACCCTGCTCGCCGGCCTCATCGCGGACGTCTTCGGGTTCGGCTGGGCGTTCTTCCTCACCGGCTGCATGCTGCTGCTGGCGATTGGGCCGTGGTGGCGCGTCCGTACGGTGGCCGACTGACCCCGCCCCCCTCCCATGGGACGACCCCAGTGACCCACCCCCTTGTGGGCGTGCGCTGGCAGGTGCATGATGATTCCATGGTTAGTTACTCCACTAATGAACCCATCGGGTCGCCCGGTGGGGTGGAGTCGCCCCTGTTCCTCCAGGTCGCCCGGGCGATCGAGAACGACATCGTCGATGGTCTCCTCACCGAGGGGGCGCAGGCTCCCTCGACCAACGAGATCGCGGCGTTCCACCGCATCAACCCCGCCACCGCGCTGAAGGGCGTCAGCGACCTCGTCGCCCGGGGCGTCCTGTACAAGAAGCGGGGCATCGGCATGTTCGTGGCCACCGGCGCCCGCGCAACCCTGCTGGCCCGTCGCCGCGCCGACTTCGCCGCCCAGTACCTCGCTCCGGCCCTCGCCGAGGCCGACCGCCTCGGGCTCGGCACCGACGACGTCATCGCCCTGATCAAGGAGGCCCGCCATGGCTGACTCCCCCTCCGCCACCCTCGCCGACGTGGCGGTCACCTTCCGGTCCGGGTCACGCGCGGTGCATGCCCTCGCCGGCGTCACCACCTCGATCCCCGCCGAGTCGATCGTGGGGCTCATCGGCCGCAACAGCGCCGGCAAGACGACCCTGTTGCGCGTGCTGGCCGGGCGCGAGCCGCGATACTCCGGCACGGCGTCCGTGTTCGGCGTCCCGGTCTCGCGCCTGGGCCGGACGCCGGGGCTGGTCCACCTGGCCACCCACCGCTGGCCGGCCGCCGGGGACCAGAACCTGGCGTCGCTGGCACGCGGGGTCGCGCGGGTCCGTCCGCACTTCGACCGGGACCGGGCCCTCGACCTGCTGGAACGTTTCGGCGTCCGCCCCGACGCGAACCCCCGACGCCTCAGCGCCGGGAAGGCGACCGCCGCCCAGGTGGCCCTCGCGCTCGCGAGCCGGCCCCGCTGACCCTGCTCGACGAGCCCCAGGCCGGGTTGGACGCCCCCAGTCGCGACCTGCTCACCCGGCTCATCATCGAGGAGCAGGACCTCCACCCCCGCACCTGGGTCATCTCCACCCACCTCATCGACGAGACCGCGCCCCTGTTCGAACGCGTGCTCGTGCTCGACGCCGGCCGGCTCACCGCCGACTCCGACATCGACGCGTTGCTGGCCCGCTGGGTCCGCGTCGAGGCGGACGCCGCCGCTCTCGAATCCCTCCCCCGGCTGGGGGAACTCGAGCGCCTCGGCGGTCGCACCAGCGCGATCGTTCCCGTGGACGCCGTGCCCACCGGGCTCGTCGGCCGCACCCACCCGCTCACGCTGCAGGCGCTCGCCGGCGTCCTGCCGCTGGCCTCGAAGGAGTGACCATGTCCGCCCCCGCGTTCCCCACCGAATCCCGCACCGAGCCCTCACCGCTCGTCCAGGTTCCCTGCGTCCTCGCCGCCGTCGCCGGCCGGTTCGGCTGGCGGCTGTGGTGGCCGCTGGCGGCCTGGCTGCTGGCGGCGGCGCTCGCAGGAGCCACCCGGGCCTTCCCCCTGTACGCACCCGGCGAGCCGAGCCAGTGGAGCACCACCGCCGCGGGCGTCCTGTTCCTCAGCGGAGTCGCCGCGATCCCCGTGTTGTTCCTGTGGGGAGCCCGGTACGCGCTGGGCCTCGGCCACGACCGCCGCGTCGTGTACGGGGTGACGGCCGCAACCAGCCTGCTGCTGCAGCCGGTCCTCCACCTGGTCTCGCTCACCGCCGCGTGGACCGAGCACCGGGTCGTCGGGGCGCAGGGCGTCCACGTGTTCGCGCTGGAGACCAGCAACGTGTTCGGCACCTGGAACAGCGTCTGGAACGGCACCTGGCTCCTGGGGCTGTTCTACGTGCTCCCCCTGCTGGCGCTCCTGGTGTGCGCGTCGGCCGCGATGGCTCGCTGGGGAGCCCTTGGACTGCTGGGCCTCGTGGCGATTCCCGTGGTCGTCGTCGTTGCGGGGGCCCTGCTGTACGTGGTCGGACTCGAGGCCGTGGCCGTCGGGCTGTTCTCGGCCGTGGTGGTCGGCTCCCTGGTCGGCGGGTGGCTCATCTTCCGGCGCCTGCCCGTCTGACCACCCGGGCTGTCAGTCCTGGTCGGCCCGTGGCGCCCGCATGGACGCCGCGTCCTCGACCTCCTCGCGGCTGAAGCCGAGCAGGTAGAGGACCGCGTCCAGGTAGGGCAGGTTGAGGGCCGTGTCGGCGGACGCCCGGACCGCGGGCTTGGCGTTGAAAGCCACCCCCAACCCCGCGGCGGCGAGCATGTCGAGGTCGTTGGCCCCGTCGCCGATGGCGACGGTCCGCGACAGCGGCAGGCCCTCCTCGTCCGCGAAGCGCCTGAGGGTCTCTGCCTTGGCGGCACGGTCGACGACGGGGCCGTGCACCCGTCCGGTCAGGACGCCGTCGGCCACCTCGAGCCGGTTGGCGTGCACGCGCGTGATGCCGAGCGACTCGGCGAGCGGGCCGACGACCTCGAGGAACCCGCCCGAGACCAGCCCGACGGCGAAGCCCAGGTCCTGGAGGGTCGCCACCAGCGTGCGGGCGCCGGGGGTGAGGCGCACCGCGTCCAACACCTCGTCGAAGACGCGGACCGGCAGGCCGGCGAGGGCGGCGACGCGCTCGTGGAGGGACTCCGCGAAGTCCAGCTCGCCGCGCATCGCGCGCTCGGTGACCGCCGCCACCTCGGCCTCGCGACCGGCGTGGCTCGCCAGCAGTTCGATGACCTCGTCTTGGATGAGGGTGGAATCGACGTCCATGACGACCAGGCGCCGACCCTGCCGTGACAGTCCGGCGGGCGACACCGACACGTCGAACCCGGTCTCGGCGGCCGTGGCGGCCAGCGCCGGACGCAGGGCCGCGACCTCGGCGTTCGACACCATGAACTCGAGCGTGGTCATCGGGGTGCGCGACAGGCGGCGCACCCGGTCGATGTTGCCGCCGTGCTCGCTGATCACCTGTCCGACGGCCGCGAGGTGGGTGGCGCGCAGGGGGCGTCCGAGGATCGTCACGACCACCCGCTTCGGACGCGGTGGGTTGTCACCCAGGCCCTCCTCGATGGTGAGCCGGTACCCGAGGCGGGCGGCGGTGCCGGCGAGGCGGTCCTCGAGGCGGGCGAGGTCGTCCGGCAGGGAGCCCAGCAGCAGCGCGATCGTCGCCTGGCCGCGGACGACCACCTGCTCCAGGTCGAGCACCTCAGTGCCGAGCCCGGCGACGGAGCTCATCAGCGCCTGGGTGATGCCGGGCCGGTCCGGGCCCGCCAGCGTCGCTGCGAGTGTCTGCATCGTCTGCATCTCGGCCATGCGGCCATCCTTCCACCTCCCCGCCGAGGGCTCGGGTTCCATCCGCCGAGGGCTCGGGTTGGGAGCGCCGAGGGCTCGGGTTGGGAGCGCCGAGGGCTCGGGTTGGGAGCGCCGAGGGCTCGGGTTGGGTGCTGCACAGGCCCTGTGCAGCGGGGAACCCGAGCCCTCGGCGGTCTGAACCGGAGCCCTCGGCGGATCAGCGGGTCAGCGCTTGGCCTCCCACAGGCCGCCGCACCAGACGAGCTCGTTGGGCGTGCCCTTGAACTCGGACTCGCCCATGATCTTCTGGATCGTCTGGCGGATGACCTCACGCGTCGGCTTGTACGCGTTGATGAAGGTCTTCACCATCGGCACGTCGTAGAGGTGCGTCGTCCAGTTGAGGCCGATGAACACGACCGGCTTCTCGTAGACCTGCCACGGGATGTCGGCCGACATCGGGTTGGCCCAGCGGATGCGGTACGCGTTCTCCGAGGCGTAGCCGCGCTGGTCGCACCACGTGAGGGTCGCGTCGAAGTCACGGACGTAGTCGGACACCTTGCCGCCGATGCGCTCGTCGCCCCGGGCCAGGGTGACCTGGAACCCGACGGCCTCGAGCTCCTCCTTGATGAGGTCCGCGGTGCCGCCGCTGGCGTAGATGGCGCCCGGCTCGTTGGACGAGAGGACGCGCAACTCGATGCGCGGGTGGGTCTCCGGACGGATCGGGAGCTCGTCCTTCGTGTTCTTCACCAGGGTGATCGCCTTGTCCGCGGCGTCCGCGGCCATGCGCTGGTGCTCCTCGCCGTTGATGATCGCCAGACCGTCCTCGGTCGGCTGGTGCTCCCCACGGTGGAGTCCGATGGCCGCCTTGACGCCGAGGATGCGGCGCAGCGCGTCCATGAGGCGCTCCTCGGTGATGACGCCATCCCGGTAACCCTGCATCATCGACTCGTAGTCCTCGTCCTCGTCGCGGAAGAAGAGCAGCATGTCGCAGCCGGCCGCGATGCAGCGGGGGACGGCGTCCTTGCGCTTCATGGCGGCGGCGAAGCCGATCATGTGCGAGGCGTCGGTGATGGTGAGGCCGTTCCAGCCCATGTCCTTCTTGAGGAGGTCGGTCAGGAGCTCGGGGGCCAGCGTCGCCGGCATGATGTCGTCGTCGGTGAACTCCGGGCGCAGCTTCTTCGAGTAGTGCGGCAGGGCGATGTGGCCGACCATGATCGAGTGCAGGCCGTCGTCGATGAGGGTCTGGTAGACCTTGCGGAACGACGCGTCCCACTCCTCGGGTGAGAGCTCGTTGACGCCGAGGAGCAGGTGCTGGTCGCGCTCCTCCGTGCCGTCACCGGGGAAGTGCTTCACGCAGGTGGCGAGGCCATTCTCGGTGATGCCCTTGAGGTAGGCCCGCGTGTACTTCAGGACGGTGTCCGCGTCGGTGCCGTACCCACGGGTGTTCACGATGGTGTTGCGCCAGTTGTAGAGGATGTCGACGCAGGGGTCGAAGTTCCAGTTGACGCCGATCGCGCGGCAGGTCTGACCGGCGACCAGGCCCGCGTGGTAGGCGACCTGCTCGTCGCCGGACGCCTCGCACGCCGCGCCGGATGCGATGTAGGTGCCCTCCTCGCACGCGCCGTCGCCGCCGTTGTCGCAGTTCGCCGCAACGAGCATCGGGATCTTGGCGACCTCGCGCAGGCCCTGCGTGAAGGTGAAGACGCCCTTGGCCGCTGAGCCGGAGTCCTTGTAGCGCTGGCCGCCGTAGTGGTACTTGTTGATCTTCTCCTACGCCTCATCGACGTCGAGGTTTCGGTTGTGGCTGATGAACAGCTGACCGATCCTCTCCTCGACCGTCATGCCGGCGATGGTGTCCTCAACCCACTGGATGTCGGCATCCGACAGGTTGTAGGGCTTGGCCTTGAGGTCCACGAACTCACCCACGGGTCTGCTCCTTCGCTCGCCGGGGCGTCCCCCCGGGCAACGTCACGTCACCTCACGCTAACCAGAGCCCGCCGGACGCGCGGGCGAAACCGTGAAACCGACCGTTGTTGCCACCTCAGAAGTCGAACCCGTCGAAGAAGCCGCCCCCGTCGCCGCCGCCATCGAAGAAGCCGCCTCCGTCGCCGCCCATGTCACCGCCGCCGAGGTCGCCGCCGTCACCGCCGAGGTCGCCGCCCAGGTCGCCGCCGTCGAGCGCGTCCAGACCGGATGCCTCCCCCACGTCCGTGCCGAAGTCGCCGAGCCCGCCCAGCGCGTCCAGGCCACCACCCATGAGGAAGTCGGTCCACAGCATCATCGAGACCATGTCGTAGCCCGCCCACAGGAACCAGTCGGGGGCGTACTCGGCGTCCTCGTAGGCGTGCTTCACGACCTCGGACCACTGTGGCAGGATGCCGAAGATCACCGCGTAGGGGAGCAGGCGCTCGTGGAGCTTGGCGATCTCGCCCTTGTGCTCGCCGTCGGCGCCGGCCAGCGCCGGGATGCGCTCCGCGGTGTCGGGGGCCTGGAGCACCTTGAGCCGGTCCGTCTCGGCCATGGTCATGTAGAGCTTGAGCCCGTCCAGTTCATCGTTGATGCGGCGTCCCTCGCCGGTGAGGCGCCACGGCTTGGGCTTGATGAACTGCGTCGCCACGCCGCCGATGATGGTGAGCGCCAGCAGCGGCAGGGCCGCCGCGTCAGCGCCGTTGATCAGCGTCATGAACCCGACGGCCGCCAGGCCGAGGCCGGCCCAGCCGGTCGCGAGCAGCCGGGTGGACGCCCCGTGCCGCACCCAGCCGCGACGCTCCACCGCGGCGTACGCCTCGGCCGTGGCAGCTTGGAAGGCGATGGTGCGCTGGCGGTCGGGGCTGAGCTCGACCCGGGTGAGCGCCGATCCCGGGGGGAAGACGGCGCGGTAGACGGCCAACGGCACCTCGGGCAGGTCCGGCTCGTCGAGCCGGTGGCGCTGGACGAACCAGGTCTTCTCCTCGCCCTCACCGACCACGCCGACCTGCCAGACACCCCGGACGGCCAGGTCGAGGATCTCGGACGGGACGATCGAGGAGTCCTTCACCTCGCGGCGGAGGGCCCCGGCCAGACCGGGGGTGACCGCGCGCGGGGGAGCGAACGCCACCGCGACCGTCTCGTTGCCCGGCGCGTCCCCTTCTCGCCTGACCAGGACGATGCGCGCCACGAGGGCGACCACGGTGAGGACGGCGAGCAGGGCGGGCCAGATCATGGGTCCAGATTACGGATGCGCCCAACCCGATGGCCCTGTGCGGCCCTCACAGCGCCGAGGGCTCGGTTCTACTGCGCCGAGGGCTCGCCCTATGGGTGCCGAGCGCTCGCTCTATGTGGAGGCGCCTGCCGAGTTCCACCGTCCCCACCGCACATACGAGCCCTCGGCGCAGGGAACCCGAGCCCTCGGCGGGAGGGGCGGGCCACGCTCCGGAACCGCGGCAACCGCCCACAGGGCACGGACTACCCTGAAAGGACCACGCAGGAAGGACGAACGATGGGTCACCTTCGCTCCCGCACGACCACCCACGGCCGCAACATGGCGGGCGCCCGTGCGCTCTGGCGCGCGACCGGCATGACGGATTCCGACTTCGGCAAGCCGATCGTCGCGATCGCGAACAGCTTCACGCAGTTCGTGCCCGGCCACGTCCACCTCAAGGACATGGGCCAACTCGTCGCGGGCGCCGTCAAGGAGGCGGGCGGTGTCGGGCGCGAGTTCAACACCATCGCCGTCGACGACGGCATCGCCATGGGCCACTCGGGCATGCTGTACAGCCTGCCGAGCCGCGAGGTCATCGCCGACTCGATCGAGTACATGGTGAACGCCCACCAGGCCGACGCGCTCGTCTGCATCTCCAACTGCGACAAGATCACGCCCGGTCACCTGCTCGCGGCGCTGCGCCTCAACATCCCCACCGTGTTCGTCAGCGGCGGCCCCATGGAGGCCGGCCGCGTGCTCGGCGACCGCGTCATCTCCGGCGCGCCGGACGAGGGCACCACCGACCAGCGCCTCGACCTCATCGACGCCATGATCAAGGCGGTCGACTCGTCCGTCTCCGACGAGCAGATCGACCAGATCGAGGCCAACGCCTGCCCCACCTGCGGTTCCTGCTCGGGCATGTTCACCGCCAACTCGATGAACTGCCTCACCGAGGCGCTCGGCCTCTCCCTGCCGGGCAACGGCTCGACGCTGGCGACGGCGTCCGCCCGCCGCGACCTGTTCCTGCGCGCCGGACGCCTCGCGGTCGACCTGGCCAAGCGCTACTACGAGCAGGACGACGAGTCGGTCCTGCCGAAGAGCATCGCCACGAAGGCCGCGTTCTCCAACGCCATGCGCCTCGACATCGCGATGGGCGGCTCCACCAACACGGTGCTGCACATCCTCGCGGCGGCGCGCGAGGCCGGCGTCGACTTCACCCAGGACGACATCGACGCGCTGTCGCGCGTGACGCCCTGCCTGTCCAAGGTGGCCCCGAACTCCACCGAGTTCTGGATGGAGGACGTCCACCGCGCGGGCGGCATGCCCGCGATCCTCGGCGAGCTGCGCCGCGGCGGATTGCTGGACGAGTCGGTCCACGCCGTCCACTCCCCGAGCCTCGCCCAGTGGCTGGACGACTGGGACATCCGCAGCGGCAAGGCGAAGCCCGAGTCGATCGACCTCTGGTACGCAGCCCCCGGCGGCGTCCGGACGACCGAGGCGTTCAGCTCGACCAACCGCTGGGCCGACCTCGACACGGACGCCGAGCACGGCTGCATCCGCAGCGTCGAGCACGCGTACACCGCCGACGGCGGCCTCGGCGTCCTCAAGGGCAACATCGCCCCGGACGGCGCGATCGTGAAGACGGCCGGCGTGCCCGAGCACCAGTGGGTGTTCCGCGGGCCGGCGAAGGTCGCGGAGAGCCAGGAGGAGGCCGTCGAGATGATCCTCGGCGGGAAGATCGTCGAGGGTGACTGCGTCGTCGTCCGCTACGAGGGCCCCAAGGGCGGCCCCGGCATGCAGGAGATGCTGTACCCGACCTCGTACCTCAAGGGCGTCGGGCTCGGCCCGAAGTGCGCGCTCATCACCGACGGGCGCTTCTCGGGCGGCTCGTCCGGCCTGAGCCTCGGCCACATCTCCCCTGAGGCGGCGGCGGGCGGTCCGATCGGCCTGATCCGCGACGGCGACATCATCTCGATCAACATCCCCGAGCGGTCCATCGACGTGGAGCTGTCCGACGAGGAGCTGGCCCAGCGCCGCGCCGAGCAGGACGCGGTGGGGTGGCAGCCCGTCAACCGCGAGCGGACCGTCTCCAACGCCCTGAAGATCTACGCCTCGCTGGCCCTCTCGGCCGACAAGGGCGCGGCGCGCCGCCAACTCGACTGACAGGTGACCGGGCCCTTGCGGGTCACCGCGCCCGGGCGGGTCAGCGGCCCTTGCGCCTGCGCTCGCGCAGGGCGTCGAGCTCCTTGCGCTCGGCCTTGGTCAGGCTGCCGATGCCCTCCGCGGAGATCTTCTCCAGCAGCGCGTCCATGCGTTCGGTGTCGGACGCCGCGCGCCGCTGGGCGCGTGGCGGCGGCGTCGCCGCCCGGCCCTGCCGGGCGGGGGCGGACCGGCGGCGCCGGCGTCCGGGGAGCCAGGTGAGGTCGCTGAGCAGGCCGAAACTCCGGGCCACGAAGGCGGCCACCGCCGCGGTGATGAGCAGGCCGACCAGGCCGGCGAAGTCGCCGACCATGATGTAGCCCAACACCTGGATGCCGACCAGGATCGCGCCCACCACCCAGGCGGGGATGCCGAAGAAGAACGGACGCCGTGGGTACTCGGCGATCCACAGCAGCAGGATGATGAACTGGATCCCGCCGAGCCCCGCCATGCCGCCGCCGCCCAGGGTGACGCCGATGACGAAGTCGACGATCGTCAGGGACGCCCAGAGGCCGACGTACAGCGACGCCATCGCGGTGCGCCCGATCTGACGCTCGAGGTCGCGACCGAAGTACCACAACAGGACGAGCGTGATCGCGCTCCAGAGGAGGCCGCCGACGCCCCCGCCCACGAACGGCCAGGTCACCACCCGCCAGACCTCGCCGGCGAGGATCCTCTGCGGGATGAAGGCGCCCCCGGCGGACAGGAACGGCATGACGGCCGACAGGACCACTCCGATGGCGCCGAGCGCCACGAGCAGGACCGTGGAGGTCAGCTCGAGCCGGCCCATGCGGAACCAGGCATCGCCGGAGTGGTCGCGGAAGACGTTGAATCCAGACACGCCTCAAGGGTGCCAGATCGGCGGGGCTCAGACGTTCAGGTACTCGGCCACTTCGTCACCGCGCACGGTCCACAGGGAGTCGACGAGCGCGATGCGGAAGGACGCCGGGCCCTGGCTGTTGGCCTCGGCGCGCTCCGCGGCGAGGGCCAACCACGCCGCACCGGCGAGTGCGGCCTCCATCGGCCCGGTCACCGTGGCGCAGGCCGCGATCAGGGCGGAAACTGCGGCACGGACGCCGGGGACCTGGCTCAGCATCTCGGGTCCGGCCAGGACGGCGACCTCGCGACCCTCGTGGAGGACGCGGATCGCGCTCTCCCCCACGGCGAGTGCGGCGTCCGCGGCCTCGAGCCGCACGCCGTCGATCTCCGTGGCCGAGGCACGGACGACGGTGGGACGGTGGCCGAGGAGTCCGCGGACCCGGTCGAGCCGGAGCGACTCCCGGCCGAGCGGGGTGGCGTCCAGCACCCAGGGCGTGCCGGCGGCCCGGAGTTGGGCGACCGCGGGGTTGACGGCGTCCGACCACTCGGAGACCAACGTGCCGAGGTCCAGCATCACGGCGTCGGCCGAGAGGCTGGCGGCCAGCGCGTCCGGCGACGTTCCGGTCACGACCGACCGCGCACCCGCCCCGTGCAGCACCTCGGCCACGAAGGAGGTGGCGGCGCGAGGGGCGACGCAGTGGACCAAGGGGGCAGACTCCCGAACCGCCTCCGCGGCGAAACCGATGGTCAGGGCGAGACCGGAACGGGGCATCGGGAGATCTCCTCGGCGTTGAGCGGTGGACGGGCGTCAACCAGTATGTCAGGCGGAGGCCCCTGGCTTGCGGAGCGCGAGGGTGAAGAGCGCAACGGCGGCCAGGAGGTAAGCGAAGCCGAGCACGATGTGGACCATCGCGAGGTTCATCTGCCCGAGGGCGATCTGGATGACCGCGAGCACCGGAAGGGACAGGGCGTGCATCATCAGGCCCTTGTTGCCGCTGGCGCGACCCCAGAGCACACCGGCGACGCCGGCGAGGAGCGCGAGGAGGAAGTTGGTGTTGCCCACCATGCCGTGCAGGGGGTGGAGCGGTCCGGAGGCCGACAGCGGCCCCAGCGCCAGCAGGGGGGAGATGATCGATCCGACGGCGGCCAGGAGCGCGGCGACGCGGAGGAAGGTGAGCTTGCCGGTTGAGGTCGTTTCAGTGGTCGTCACGGGTCCGAGCATAAGCGACGGCCGTGGTGCCGATTTCCGCGCCGTCGTCGGGTCGGGGTGGGAATGTGCCCCGCCCGCCGACGCAGGCGCGACAATGACCCCATGACACCGGCCGAAAGGGACGCCCACTTCGCGGACGCGTTCACGTCCTTCCGCGTCCCGGCCACCAACCGCGAGGAGCGGGTCGAGCACGGCAAGTCGTTCCGCGCCACGACCCCGCACGCCTCTTTGGGCACGTGGACCCCGACCGACGACCGGCCCGACCCGGTCGCCATCATCGAGCAGTCCCACGCCGACCGGCTGGAGTGGCTCTTCGGCGTCCGGACGGCGCGGATGGCGGCCTCCCCGTTCGGCTTCCTGCGCGGCACGGCGAATCTGATGGCACACGACGTCGCCCACCTGCCGTCGACCGGCATCCACACGACCGCGTGCGGTGACGCCCACATCGGCAACATCGGCTTCTACCGCTCCCCCGAGGGCAACCAGGTCATCGACCTCAACGACTTCGACGAGGCGCACACCGGCGCCTGGGAGTGGGACCTGCGCCGGCTCACGGCGTCCATCTGGGTGCTGGGGCGGGTGAACGGCTCGTCGGAGGAACAGTGTGAGAACGCCGTCCGCGCGTGCGTGGCGGAGTACCGGGACGAGGTCTCGTTCCTGTCGAAGCAGCCCCTGCTGTGGCGCGCGTTCAACCACCTCGACGTGAACTCGCTCCACGAGACGGCCAACGAGGCATCGCTGCGCGACGAGATCCACCGTGCGGCGAAGGCGGCGCGCAAGCGGACGTCCGACCGCAAGCTGCCCAAGCTGGCCGGCGGCTCGACCAACGCGGCCCGCATCGTCGACGACCCGCCGCTGGTGAAGCACCCCAGCGCCGAGAAGCAGGAGGCGATCGCCGTGGCGCTCGACGAGTACCTGACGACCCTGACGCCCCAGTGGCGCCGGATCGTGGGTGGGTACTCGCTGGTCGACATCGCACACAAGGTCGTCGGCGTCGGATCCGTGGGGCTGCGCGCCTGGGTGGCCCTGCTGGTGGGGTCCCGGCCCGACGACGTGCTGTTCCTGCAGCTCAAGCAGGCCCAGCGGTCGGTGCTGGCCCCCTACGTCCACGGCGAGCGGGTGTGGCACGCGCACCAGGGCCAGCGGGTCGTGGAGTACCAGCAGCAACTGCAGACGGTGTCCGATCCCCTGCTCGGCTGGACCACCGTGGGCGAGCACCAGTACTACGTGCGGCAGTACCGCAACATGAAGGGCGGCGTCCCGCTCGACGCGATGACGCCGGGCGCACTGGTCGACTACTCCGGCATCACCGGCCACCTGTTGGCCAAGGGCCACGCGCGGACGTCCGGGGCGTCCGTCATCTCGGGCTACCTCGGCAAGAAGGACGCCGCGGTCGACGCCTTCGCGCGCTGGGCCCGCGCGTACGCCGACCAGACCGAGGCGGACCACGCGCTGCTGGTCCAGGCCGTCAAGGCCGGACGACTCCCCTACGAACCGGGGATCTGACGCCGGCCGTGATGCATTTCCGGGTGGAGGAACCCCAAGGATCCTTGGGGTTCCTCCACCCGGAAATGCAGTCGGGGAGTCAGCGCAGCCAGGGCGCCGGGTCGGAGTTGGTGCCGTTGAGGTAGAGGGAGAAGTGCAGGTGCGGGCCGGTCGAGAGGCCGGTGCTTCCCATGGTGCCGATGACCTGGCCGCGCTTGACCTTCTGCCCGACCTTCACGCTGAGCGAGTGCATGTGCAGGTAGGCGGTCTCGACCGCCTTGCCGGACAGCTGACCGTGGTCGATGCGGACGTTGTTCCCCGAGCCGCTGTTGTAGCCGGTGGCGGCCTTGGTGACCACGCCGTCCTCGGCCGCGTAGATCGGCTGACCGGTGCTGCCGCCGATGTCGACGCCGCCGTGCAGGCGCTTGTACTTCAGGATGGGGTGCAGCCGCATCCCCCAGGCCGAGCCGATCGTGCCCTTGGTCGGGAACGCGAGCTTGCCCCCCGAGGTCGCGGCCAGGGCGGTGCCGGTGGAGTTCCCGTCGGCGGTCCGCGCCTTGGGTGCCGGCTTCGCGGGGGCCTTGTCGCCGAGGTCCGCGGTCGGCACCCAGCCGACCTGCGTGTCGGAGGCGACCTGCGTCCACCCGTCCTGAACCTTGTCGGTGGCCTTGACCTTGTCCCCCTCGGCCAGGGTGGCCAGCACCTCGGCGCCCTCGCCCGCCTGGGCGCGCACCTGAACGGACCGCTGGGCGTACTTCTCGCCGGTGACGGTCCCGAACGAGTCGGACCAGGCCGCCGCGACGAACGCGTCGGCTGCCACGGGCTCCGCCGTGGGGGCCGGGGTGGCCTCCGTCGTGGGGGCCGGGTTCTCAACCGTCGGCGCGGGGGCGTCGGTGCCGGTGACCGAGGTCCGATCCTGACCCCGGCTCGCCGAATCGGTGGCCCGGACCGGCGCGGGCACCGCGACCGATGGCGTGGTCACCGACTGCTCGGCCCGCGCACCCGCGTGGGCGACCCCTCCGGCACCGACGAGGACGCCCAGCGAGACGACCGTCGGGACCGCGCGGGACAGCAGCACGCTCCCGGGACGGCGGGCGGCGCGACGCGGAGCATCGACGAAAGCCTCCACCGCGGGGCGCACCAGAACGTCAGCACTCGACACACGGCGGGGCTGGTACATGCAAGAACTCCGAACCTGAGAAAACTGGGTGAATACCCATAGCTTACTGAGGATTTCTCAGGTTCCAAAACCGGGTGGCAACCCCACGGCACACCGTGCCGCGCAGCGGTCAGGGCGCGAGGCGCTCCCGGATCCACGCCCCGCCGTCACGTCGGTAGCGGACGCGGTCGTGCAGGCGGGACGTCCGGCCCTGCCAGAACTCCCACACCTCCGGGAGCAGGCGGTAGCCGCCCCAGTGCTCCGGACGCGGTGGGTGCAGCCCGTGCTCGGCCGCGGCCCTGGCGGCGTTGGCCACCAGGACGCCCCGATTGGCGATGACCTCCGACTGTGGGGACGCCCACGCACCCAACCGCGAGTCGAGGGGGCGGATCGCGTAGTACGCGTCCGACTCCGCGGCCGACACGCGCTCCACCGGCCCCTCAACCCGGACCTGGCGCTCCAGGGCCGGCCAGAAGAACAGCAGCGCGGCGTGGGGGTTGGCGTCCAGCTCGCGGCCCTTGCGCGAGGTGTAGTTCGTGTACCAGACGAGCCCGTCCTCGGCGTACTCCTTCAGCAGCACGACGCGGGCGGACGGGCGGCCCTCGGCGTCCGCGGTGGCCAGCGTCATCGCGTTGGGTTCGAGCCCCTTGACCCGGCGAGCGTCGGAGAACCACCGGTCGAAGAGTTGGAGGGGGGCGTCCGTGGTGTCGCCCTCGTCCAAGGTGCCCTGCTGGTAGCTCTTTCGGAGGCCGCTGATGTCCACGCTCCCAGCCTACGGCGGCGGTGGAATACTGAGGGGGTGACCCTCGGAGCCGACTTCTCGCGACAGGGTGGCAAGGGCGCCAACCTCGTCAGGTTGCGCGAGGCCGGCCTGCCCGTCCCCCCCTTCGTCATCATCGAGACGGCCGAGTACGACTCCTTCGTCTTCGAGCACGGGCTCGCCGCCACCATCAGTGCCGCGTTGCGCACGCCGGCGGCCACGGCGTCCGACACGATCCGGTCGGCGTTCGCGGCAGCCCACCCGAACCCCGAGCAGCGGGCACGCCTCGTGTCGACCCTGGCCCCCCTGCTCACGGACGGCGACCTCACGACCGCCGTGGCCGTCCGCTCCTCCGCCACGGCCGAAGACCTCCCGGGCTTCTCGTTCGCCGGTCAGCAGGACACGTTCCTGGACGTGGGCTCGCTGGACGAGGCGCTGCGGTGCATCGTGGAGTGCTGGTCCTCCCTGTGGACCGAGCGCGCCATCACGTATCGCCGCCGCAACGACATCGGCCACGAGGACGTCTCGCTCGCCGTGGTCGTCCAGCAGATGGTGGACGCCGACGCGTCGGGCGTCCTCTTCACCGCCAACCCCGCCACCGGACGCCGCGACGAGTCCGTGGTGGACGCCGTCGCCGGGTTGGGGGACGCCCTGGTGTCCGGGCGCGTCACCCCCGACCAGTTCACCCTGGAGACCGCCACCGGTCAGCTCCGCACCCAGAAGGTGGCCGGCCAGGCGGCGTCCGTCACGCCGGCGCACCTGCAGGCGATCGTGGCGCTCGGCCGCCGCATCGTCGAGTTGTACGGCGAACCGATGGACATCGAGTGGTCCCGCGTCGGGGACTGCATCCACGTCCTCCAGGCCCGGCCGATCACGTCGCTGTACCCCCTGCCGGCCCCGAACCCCCGCCGCCACGACGAGCCCGAGGTGTGGTTCAGCGTCGGGGCGTTCCAGGGCATGCTCGAGCCTCTCACCCCGCTGGGCCAGGACGCCCTCCGCATGCTGATGGCGGGTGGCGCCCGGTTGGTCGGCCGCCGGATCGACTGGCGCACCAACCGGTTCGTCCAACCGGCGGGCGAGCGCCTGTGGGTGAGGTTCGACGGCCTGCTGCGCACGAGGGCGCTCCGCAAGCCCGTGCAGGAGTTCCTGCCGATGGCCGAACCCGGCTCGGCCGAGATCCTGGGCCAGTTGAGCGAGGAGCCCGGGCTGCGCCCCACCCGGTTGTTGCCTTCGCCGCGCATCGCGGCCGGCCTGGCCACGCTGCTGCCCCGGGTCGGCCCACGCATCCGGGCGGCGACGGCGAATCCCGAGGCCACCCGGCGCGCGCTCGACCGAGCCGCGGAGCACCTCGTCAATCACGTCGAACGCACCATGGCTGCCGCGGCGAGGCGCTGGACCCCCCAGACCCGCCTCACCGCCCGCGTCGAGGCACTGCAGGACTACGCGAACCGTGCCTTCCCCACCCTGGTGCCCGCCTTCGCGCCGATCATGCTGCCGACCATGCTCGAGTTGCGCTCGCTGCGCGAACTCGCGGCCCGAACCAAGCTCCCGGACGCCGAGGCCCTGGCCCTTGCCGCGATGCGAGCGCTCCCCGGCAACGTCACGACCGAGATGGACCTGACGTTGGCCGATGTGGCGATGGAGATCCGGCGCGACGCCACGTCGTGGGGCTGGGTGGCGGAGACGCCGGCGTCCGACCTGGCGCGACAGTTCCGGGCGGGACGGCTGCCCCGGGTGGCCCAGGCGTCGATCGCCCGGTTCCTCGACACCTACGGCATGCGCGGTGTCGCTGAGATCGACCTGGGTGCCCGCCGCTGGCGGGACGACCCCACGCCACTGATGCACACGATCAAGGCCTACCTGTCCCTGCCCGCCGGCGCGTCGGCACGGGCGATCCACAAGCAGGGACAGCACGAGGCCGGCCGCTCGATCCGACGGCTCATGGACGCCTCCTCCCCGTCCCGGGCCCTGCGCATCAAGCGCTCCGCGCAGGCGATCCGCGGCCTGGCGGGCGCGAGGGAGACGCCGAAGTTCACGATGATCCGGTGCTTCGGGGTGATCCGCACGGGTCTGGACGCCTCGGCCGCCGAGCTCGTCGAGGAGGGACGCCTCGGGTCGGTCGCCGACCTCGCGTTCCTCCGGGTGGACGAGCTGACCCGCGCCTTCGCCGCCGACTGGCACGAAGTCGTCGCGCAACGGAAGGCGGTCCACGCCGCCGAGGCGCGCCGGACGCGCGTGCCTCGGGTGCTGGTGGAGGACGGCCGTGCGTTCCACGAGGGCCTGTCGTCCGCGAACGGGGAGTTCGGCGGCATGGGCGTGTCTCCCGGTGTGGCGGAGGGACCGGTCCGGATCGTCCTCGACCCCCGCGGCACGCAACTGAGGACCGGCGAGATCATGGTGTGCCCGGGCACGGACCCCGCGTGGACCCCCCTGTTCCTGACCGCGGGTGGGCTCATCACCGAGGTCGGCGGGCTGATGACCCATGGGTCCGTCGTCGCCCGCGAGTACGGACTCCCGGCGGTGGTGGGCGTCCACGACGCGACCACGCGCCTGGCCGACGGCCAGCGCGTCCGGATCGACGGGACGTCGGGAGCGATCGAGCTCCTCTGAAATCCACCTCCCTTCCGGTGTGGTCCGCGGGCTCCCGGGTGCCGAGCTGGCCGAACTCGAACGCGCCCACCTCGCCGTCGCCGAACGGACCGCCGGCCGGCCGGTGCGCTTCGCCAGCGGTGTGGTGTTCGCGCTCTGGACCCTCCGCTCCCTGCGGCTCCGCACGTCCCTGCGCTGAGCTGGTGCACGAAGTCGGTGAACTGGGTCGTGGAGCGAGTGGTGCAACGACGCGCGGCAACCCTCTGCCAGCAGCCCCTGTCAGCGGCTGGACGGCGGTAGGCTCCCACGCCATGGAGGCGCGCAGCTACATCGAGAACATCGCCAACCGCACGACCATGCGGGGCGTGATCTCGACGATGACCCGGCTGCTGCTGGTGGTCGTCGTGATCGGCGCGATCGCCATCCTCGTGTTGATGAACTTCCACCCCGTCGCCCTGATCATCGGGGTCGTCCTGCTCGGCTTCGCGGTCGTGCTGGTGCGCGATGTCGTGATCGTCGGCAGGCAACTCCGCGCCGAGCCGCTCGACCTCGCCTTCGAACCGGCCCCGAACCGCGGACTCGTCACGCCGGGCACCGTCTTCGGCCTCGCCGCCGGACTCCTCCTGTTCGGCCTCGTCATGGGCGTCGTGATGTGGGTGGCATCCCCGACGAGCAGCCTGGTCGTCCCCATCGCCCTTGCGGGGGTGGGCGTCGCCCTGGCGATCACGGGCATCCCCACCCTCGGCGTCCAGGACCGCAAGTGGACGGTGCTGTCGGACGCCCTGCGCGACCACCCCGAGCTGGTCGCGTACCTGCAGGACGCCCGGGCGCGCTTCCCGAAGTCGGCGCCGTTCCCGTTCTCCGCGCCCACGGACCGGGTCACCATCCCCTGACCGCTCGGCCGAGCGTGGACGCGCCCGGTCCGTCAGCGATCGCGCAGCTGCGGCGGCTCGTGGGCGCAGAACGGCTCCTCGGCGAGGTGGTCCCCGGTCATGGCGTACGCCCGGGCCCGGCTGCCGCCACAGGCGTCCCGGTAGGCGCAGACGCCGCACTTGCCCTTGAGCAGGGTGCGGTCGCGGAGTTCCTTGAACACCGGGGCGTTGCGGTAGATCTCGATGATGTCGTCGTCGCGGATGTTCCCCGCCTTGATCGGCAGGAAACCGGACGGCATGACGTCGCCGGTGTGGCTGATGAAGACGAATCCGTCGCCGTCGTTGACGTTGCGGGCGCGCCCGATCCCGTCGCTCTGGCTGTAGTGCATGCCGCGGGTCATGACATCGCGGACGTCCTCGTCCGACTCCCCCGCCCGCACCTCGGCGCGCTTGCGCTGCATGACCACGCGTGAGTACTGCGGCGCGGCCGTGGCCTTGATGTCGAAGGGAGCGGTCTTGCTCAGGTCGTAGAGCTGGTGGAAGACCTGCTCGAACTCCTCGGCGGACGCCACGTCGTCGGCCTTGGCGCGGCCCATCGGGACGAGGAAGAAGACCTCCCAGAACACCACGCCGAGGGTGGTCATGAGCTCGGTCATGGCGTCCATGTCGTCGATGTTGGCCTTGCGGATCACCGTATTCACCTGCGTCGACAGCCCGACCTCCTGGGCCTCCTTCAGGATGCGGAGGCCGTGGTCGAACGACCCCTTGACGCGGCGGAACTCGTCGTGGATGTCGGCGTTGGAGCCGTCCAGGGAGATGGCGAGGCGGGTCAGGCCGACGTCCTTGAGCTGCTGCACCAGCTCCTTGGTGGCCAGCGAGGTCGTGGCGGGCGTGATGCCCATGCGCAGTCCGAGGTCGGCGCCGTAGCCGACGAGTTCGACGATGTCGGGCCGCTTGAAGCAGTCGCCGCCCGAGAACACGAACACGATCGGTCCGAACTCGCGGAAGCGGCGCATCATCGCCTTCGCCTCCTCGGTCGTCAGCTCACCGGCATTGCGCAGCGGTTGGGCCATCGCCCGGCAGTGCTGGCAGGCCAGGTCGCAGGCCTGGGTGGTCTCCCAGATCGCGATGAACGGCGCTGAGTCGAAGTCGAGGTTGCGCCGCGACGGGGCGCTGTGGGGATGACCGCCGGGATGACTACCCGCATGGCCGCCGGGATGACCACCCGGATGCCCTCCGGGGTGCCCGCCCGGGTGCCCGTGGAATCCCGCGAAGTCGCCGGTGGGCTGCGCTGCCGTCTGCGTCATGCGGTCAGACTACTACGACACAGAGTAGGAGATGAATCGGCCTCGGCGGAGAACGAATTGCGTGTTGACAACGCGTTCAGCCTTTCGGGCGATTTTCTCCCAACCTATTGTGACAATTCACACCCTCGCACTAGGGTCCTGCGCAACGTACCCCCGGCAGCACTCTCGACCGACAAGGTGGTGGGATGTGAGCGTCATCGACCAGAATCCGGACCTGAACCCCTCGAGAACCGAACTGGTCATCTCGAAGGGCTGGGTCCAGGGCGTCGCCCTCGTGTTCGTCTTCGGTTTCTTCGTGATGGGCTTCCTCGCCTATCGGACCTATTCCGACAGCATGCCGCTCCCCAAGCAGGTCGTCGCCCAGGGCGGGCAGGTGATCTACACCGAGGCCGACATCACCGAGGGCCAGCAGATCTTCCTGCGCCGCGGCCTGCAGCAGTACGGCTCGATCATGGGCCACGGCGCCTACCTCGGACCGGACTACACCGCGGAGTACCTGCGCCTCTCCGCGGAGCACGTGGCCGAACGACTCAGCGCCGCCGGCACGCAGGATCCCGCCGCCGCCACCGTCGAGCTCATGCGCACCAACCGCTTGGACGAGGCCACCGGCGTCCTGACCTTCACCCCCGAGCAGGCGAGCGCGTTCGACGCGATCAAGCAGCACTACACCGAATTCTTCGGGACGCCGACGACCGAGTTCGGCCTCCTGCCGAGCGTCATCACCGACGCCGACCAGATCCACGACCTGACGGCCTTCTTCAGCTGGACCGCGTGGGCGAGCGCCGCCGAGCGCCCGGGCCACGACTACTCCTACACGAACAACTGGCCCGCCGAACCCCGGGTCGACAACCAGCCGACCGCGGACATCCTCGTCTGGTCGGCCATGTCGCTGATCGCGCTCCTGGCGGGCCTGGGTGCCCTCTTCGCGATCTACGGGCGCTGGAGCCGCAACATCGGCTGGCACAGCGCCGAGACGCCCAGCCTGTCCTTCCTGCAGCCGGGCAAGGTCGGCATCACCAAGGCGCAGAGGGCCACGGCCTGGTTCTTCCTGGTGGTCGCGCTGCTCTTCGGAATCCAGTCCACCCTCGGCGCGGCGGTCGAGCACTACCGGGCCGAGCTCTCCAGCTTCTTCGGCCTCGACCTGGCGCGGCTGCTGCCGTTCAACCTGTCGCGCACCTGGCACGTCCAGCTGTCGCTGCTGTGGACCGCCGCCGCCTTCCTCGCCGCCGCGATCTTCCTGGCCCCGATCATCTCCGGGCGTGAACCGAAGCGCCAGCACTGGTTGGCGTACGGCCTGCTCGGTGCGCTGGCCATCGTGGTGGCCGGAACGTTGGGTGGCACCGCGATCAGCACCTTCGGTCCCGAGTGGGCGGCCGGGTCGCCCTTCTTCGACCAGCAGTGGGAGTACCTGGACCTCCCGCGCTTCTGGCAGATCCTGCTGGTGGTCGGCCTGTTCCTGTGGATGGCGATCATCTACCGCGCGATCCGCTCCCGCCTGCGCAGCGAGTCGAAGTTCAACATGCCGTGGCTGTTCTTCTACGCGGGCCTGGCGATCCCGGCCTTCTACGCCGTGGGCCTGCTCGCCACGAACGGGACCCACCTCACGGTCGCCGAGTTCTGGCGCTTCTGGGTCGTCCACCTCTGGGTGGAGGACTTCCTGGAGCTGTTCACCACCGTGATGGTCGCCTACATCTTCGTGATGCTGGGCGTCGTCCGCCGCAAGATCGCCATCCAGCTCATCTTCCTGGACGTCATCCTCTACTCGGCCGGCGGCGTCATCGGCACGATGCACCACCTCTACTTCTCCGGCACGCCGGTGGAGCACATGGCCCTGGGCGCGTTCTTCTCGGCGCTGGAGGTGATCCCGCTGACGTTCCTCACGGTGGAGGCCTGGACGTTCCTCCAGCTCGGCTCGCGGCAGGAGTCGCGCAGCAGCGCGCCGTTCCCCCACCGGTGGGCGGTGATGTTCCTCGTGGCGGTCGGCTTCTGGAACTTCGTCGGCGCCGGCGTGTTCGGCTTCCTGATCAACCTGCCGATCGTGTCCTACTTCCAGATCGGCACCGCCCTGACGGCGAACCACGCCCACGGTTCGATGATGGGCGTGTACGGCATGATGGCCGTCGGCATGGCGCTGTTCGCGCTGCGGTACATCATCAAGCCCGACATGTGGTCGGACAGGATGGCCAAGATCTCGTTCTGGAGCCTCAACATCGGGCTGGCGTGGATGGTGTTCGCGACGTTGCTGCCGCTGGGCGTCCTGCAGCTGTGGTATTCGGTCAGCGACGGCTACTACGAGGCGCGGACCCTGGGTTACATCGCCCAGCCGGGCAACGTGATCCTCGAGTGGCTCCGCATGCCGGGTGACGTGCTCTTCCTGGTGGGCGGCATCCTGCCGTTCCTGTGGTTGACCTGGCGCGGCGTCCGGCACGCGATCCCGGCCACCGTCACCGCCATGGAACCCGAGACGCTGTTCGTCCTCGAGACCGACGTGGCCCACGCCGACCGGACGGGCACCGAGCGCCCGGCGAGCCGGTACGCGTCCGACCGGCGTGACGAGCGTGACGAGCGCCACGACCCGGACGAGGCGCCATGACCGCCATCGAGCCGTGGGCCTGGCTCGGCGTGGGCTACGGCGCCGTGCTGTTGGCGATCGCCTACGGGATCGACCGGCTCGCCCGGCGGGCGCAGAACCGGCTGCTGGGCGACCGCGCCGGCGGCTTCGTCTACCACGAGAACCACGACGCGTGGCTCTGCCCGGAGGACCAGTGGTTGTACCCGAAGTCCTTCGACCCCGACAACCGGGTCATGCGGTACCGGGGGCTCCCCCTGGTGTGCAACGCGTGCCCGGTCAAGGACACGTGCACGTCGTCGGACGACGGGCGCGAAGTGCAGCGCCACGTGGACCCGTGGCCGGCGTCCGAGTCCGCCCGCTTCCACCGCGGCATCGCCTGCTCGGTGACGGTCCTGGCCGTCGCCTGGCCGGCGCTGACCGCCCTGACCGTCCAGGGCTGGACGAGCCAGGTGATGTCCCTGGTCACGGCGGTGCTGCTCGCGCTCGGGTCCATCCCGCTGTGGTCGCACCTGCGCCACACCCCGGCCGACCCGATGGGGGCGGTCGTCCGCACGCTCGACCAGACGCTCGAGGACCGCTCGGCGGCCGCCGCGTCGCTCACCCGGGCGCGGAGCCGCTACGCCTCGGACAGGAAGGTGAACGATGCCCGCTGAGATCGTCCTGGTCATCCTCCTCATCCTGCTGGTGGTGGCGTTCCTGTTCGCCTCCATCCGCGTGGTCCGGGAGTACGAGCGCGTCGTCGCCTTCCGTCTGGGCCGCCTGCGCGGCGCGCTCGGCCCCGGGCTCGTCCTCATGCTCCCCCTCCTGGACAAGCTGGTCCGCGTCGACCTCCGCACGGTCACGCTGACCATCCCGCCGCAGGAGGTCATCACCCGCGACAACGTGACCGCCCGGGTCAACGCCGTGGTGATGTTCCGGGTCACTGACCCCGTGCTGTCGGTCATGTCGGTGGAGAACCACGCGATCGCCACGTCCCAGTTCGCCCAGACGACCCTCCGCTCGGTCGTCGGGCGCGCCGACCTCGACACGCTGCTGGCCCACCGCGCCGACCTGAACGAGGACCTCGCCCACTCCATCGCCCGCCAGACCAAGGAATGGGGCGTCGAGGCGTCCGTCGTCGAGATCAAGGACGTCGAGATCCCCGAGATGATGCAGCGCGCCATGGCGCGCGAGGCGGAGGCCGAGCGCGAGCGTCGTGCGAAGGTCATCAGCGCCCGCGGCGAGTTGCAGGCCTCGCAGGAACTCCGGGACGCCGCCATCACGCTCAGCGAGGCCCCGGCCTCGCTGCAACTGCGCTACCTGCAGACGCTCCTGGAGCTGGGCGCGGACCAGAACTCCACCGTCGTCTTCCCCCTGCCGATGGACATCATCGGCCCGATCGTGCAGGCCGTCCAGCGCTCCAGCGACGTCCCGCCCGCAACGACTCCCCAGACCGCCCCGGCCCCCACCACCACACCGAAGAGACCCGGCCTGTCCGTGGTCGACCGCTCCCTGGAAGGTGAATCCCGATGAGTGAAGCAGCAACCCGCGACACGGCCCCCGCGCCCGGGCGCCCCGTCCGCCTCGTCCCGGTCGCCCCCGGCTTCTGGATGACCACCCTGGGCGTCTGCATCGCGGCCCTGGCGCCGCTGTTCGGCTTCCTCGTCGGCGTGATGAACGGACGCCCCCAGGGAGACACCATCCTCGGTCCCGTCTACTGGGGCCTGTTCACCGGCGTCGTGATCGGCGGCCTGGGCGTGGCGCTGGCCGTGCTGGGCGGCGTCCGGTTGTGGCGCCACTACCATCCGAGGTCGTGACCATGTCCACGGACACCGTCCCCACCACGCGCGCCGCCTTCCGTTCCGACGCCGCCGGCGACCGCCTCATGCGACGCCTGCTCGGCGTCAGCACGCGAGGAACCGCCTCCAGCGCCGCCGCGCACCGCGCCTTCCGGATCTCGGTTGCGATCTCCGCCGTCCGCTGCCTCATCACCTACCTGGTGGTGCCCATCGCGGTTCCCCTGCTCAGCCTCGCCGGGTGGGTGGCGGCCCCGATCGGTATCGCGTTGTGCACCTACGCCGTCGTCAACGGCATCGTCAGCCTCCGACGGTTCTGGGGGTCGGACCACCCCCACCGCTGGCTCTACACCGGTTTCATGGTGGTCGTCTTCGTCGTCCTGGCGATCGCCCTCGTGTCCGACCTCAGCCGACTGGGAGGAATCCAATGACCACGAACCAGGAGTTCGACGTCGAGGAGTACACGGCGCAACACAAGCAGCCGAGCGAGGCCGAGAGCGCCGTCCTCACCATCCTGCTCTTCCTCACCATGGTGGTGTTCGCGGTGGGCTGCGTCATGCTCGGTTGGTTCGGCTGAGCCAACCGACCTACGCTGGGAGCGTGTCTCGCCTGATCCCCGGCCTGGTGGGCCTCGTGGCCACCGCCGTGGTGGTCACCGGCTGCACCGCCCCCCACACCGCCGCTCCGGCCCCGTCGCCCGCGTCCAGCTCCACCGTTCCCACCGCCACCCAGCCCCCCGGCCGCGGCGCCGTGCAAGCGCGTCCGTCCATCGCGCCCACCCCGACCACCACCCCGACTCCCCCGCCCACCACCGAGCCCGTGGCCGAGCCCCGGCCGAGCGTCGCACCCACCGACTCACCCAAGGCCGGCAGGGCGACCGGCCCGGTCACCGACACCCCCTTCGAGGTGAACGGCATTCCCGTCGTGAGCAAGGACCACCGCCTGTCGGCGTCCTACGTGCCGCCGTGGGCCGGGCAGCCGAACGGGCTGCACCCGGACGTCACCGCTGCCTTCAAGCGGCTTCAGTCCGGGGCGAAGGCGGACGGCCTGACGCTGACGATCCGCTCGGGCTACCGGAGCCACGCCACCCAGAAGGCCAGCTTCGCCAACGCCCTGAAGCAGTACCCCGAGAAGACTGCGCGCCTCTACTTCGCCGAGGCCGGGGCGTCCGAGCACCAACTGGGCCTCGCCCTCGACGCCTGGGACGGCAAGAACCGCGGCACCGCGTTCGCGCGGACCGAGCACGCCCGGTGGCTCGCCGAGCACGCCCACGAGTACGGCTTCATCGTCCGCTACCCGCAGGGCAAGACCCACATCACCGGCTACGCCTGGGAATCGTGGCACCTGCGCTGGGTCGGCACCGAGGTGTCGTCCCAGTTCGGACCCCCCTCGAGCCTGACGCTCGAGGAGTACCTCGGCCTCGCCTGACCCTCCACCACCTCGCCGGTGGGGTCGGCCTCTAGGGTGGGGGCATGACGAGGATCGGTTTCCACGCCAACCACGAACAGATCTCCCCCCGACAGCTGCTGACCGACGTGCAGCACGCCGAGCGCGTCGGCTTTCAGATGGCGATGTGCTCCGACCACCTGCACCCCTGGTCCGAACGACAGGGCCACGCGGGCTACACCTGGAGCTGGCTGGGGGCCGCGCTGGCCACCACGGACCTCACCTTCGGGTGTGTCACCGCCCCGGGGCAGCGGTACCACCCCGCGATCATGGCGCAGAAGATCGGGACGCTGGCGTCCATGTTCCCCGGACGGTTCTGGGCGGCGCCGGCCAGTGGCGAGGCCGTCAACGAGGTCGTGACCGGGGAACCCTGGCCGCGCAAGGAGGTCCGGGTCGCCCGTCTGGAGGAGTCGGTCGACATCATCCGCCGCCTCCTGTCGGGTGAGGAGGTCACGCAGTCGGGCCTGGTCGACGTCCAGTACGCCCGCGTCTGGGACCGCCCCGACGAGGTGCCCCCGCTCATCGGCCCCGCGATCTCGCCGGAGTCCGCGGCCCGCGTCGCCGGCTGGGCCGACGGCCTGATCACCGTGAACCAGAGCCACGACAAGCTGCGCCAGGTGCTCGACCGTTACGGGGAGGCGGGCGGGCGCGGTCCCCGCATCCTGCAACTCCACCTGTCCTGGGCGCCGACCCAGGCCGAGGCCGAGGCCATCGCCTGGGACCAGTGGCGCTCCAACGTCTTCAGCGCGGCTGTCCTCGGTGAGGTGACGCACGTCTCCGTCTTCGACGACCTCTCCCAGCACGCCTCCCGCGAGGCCGTCGCGGGCGCCGTGCGTACGGCGTCCGACCTGGGGCGGCACGCCGAGTGGATCCACGAGTACGCCGAGCTCGGCTTCGACGACATCTACCTGCACTTCGTCGGCCAGGACCAACGCCCCTGGCTGGACGCCGCGGGTGACCACCTGCTGCCGGCCCTCCGCTGACGACCACCGAGGAGCAACGACGCCCATGCGTATCACCGACACCAGCGACCTGTGGTGGAAGAGCGCCATCATCTACTGCCTCGACATCGAGACCTACCTGGACGCCAACGGCGACGGCGTGGGCGACCTGGCGGGCCTCTCCCAGCGCATCGACTACCTCGCCCAACTCGGCGTCAACACCCTGTGGCTGATGCCGTTCTACCCGAGCCCGGACCGGGACGACGGCTACGACGTGATGGACTTCTACGGGGTCGACCCCCGTCTGGGGAACCACGGGGACTTCGTCGAGGTGGTCCGGACGGCGCACGACCGGGGCATCCGCGTGATCGTCGACCTCGTCGTGAACCACACCTCCGACCGGCACCCGTGGTTCAAGGAGTCCCGCAAGAGCATCGACAATCCCTTCCGCGACTACTACGTGTGGCGGGACACCGACCCGGGCGACACCTCCGACCAGGTCGTGTTCCCCGACCAGGAGGACGGCATCTGGACGAAGGACGACGCGACCGGCGAGTGGTACCTGCACCACTTCTACCGCCACCAGCCGGACCTCAACATGGCCAACCCCCAGGTCATGGACGAGATCCTGCGGGTCGTCGGCTTCTGGCTCGAGCTGGGCGTGGACGGGTTCCGGGTGGACGCCGTCCCGTTCCTGGCTCAGGGCAAGGGGGAGACGGGAACGAAGACGCAGGCGGTCGATCCCCACGACGTCATGAAGCGGATCCGCGGGTTCATGAGCCGCCGCAAGGGCAACGCGATGATGCTCGGCGAGGTCAACGTCCCGCACGCTGAGCAGGTGAAGTACTTCGGCGGGGACGCCGGCGACGAGCTGCACATGATGTTCGACTTCATCGGCATGCAGGCGACCTACCTCTCCCTGGCCCGCGGCGACGCCGGTCCGCTGGCCAAGGCCCTGCTCGCGCGCCCGGCGATCCACCCGACCTGCCAGTGGGCCACCTTCCTGCGCAACCATGACGAGCTCACCCTCGACAAGCTGTCGGACGCCGAGCGGCAGGAGGTCTTCAATGCCTTCGGCCCCGAGGAGGACATGCAGGTCTTCGGCCGCGGCCTCAAGCGTCGGCTCCCGCCGATGCTCGGCGGCGACCCGCGCCGGATCCGGATGGCGTACAGCCTGCTGTTCTCCCTTCCCGGGACGCCGACGCTCTACTACGGCGAGGAGATCGGCATGGGTGAGGACCTCCGCTCCGACGGCCGGATGGCGGTCCGGACGCCCATGCAGTGGGAGCCGGGCCGCAACGGCGGCTTCTCGGACGCCGAGCCGCGCAAGCTGATCCAGCGGGTCACCCCGGACGGCTACGGTCCCGAGCACGTCAACCTCGCGGCACAGCAGCACGACCCGGATTCGTTGTGGTCCTTCATTCGTGAGCTGATCGGCGTCCGGCGGCAGCGGCCGGAGTTCGGTTGGGGCTCGTTCGAGGTGCTCGAGCAGCCCCAGCGGCAGGTCTTCGCGCACCGGGTCAGCCTGGACGGTTCCTTCGTCGTGGCGGTGCACAACTTGGGGGCCGACCCGGTGACCGTCACCTTGTCCGACCTGCTCAGCGACGCCGACACTTTGGAGGACCTCCTCGACGGTGCGGCTGTCGTGCCCCACGACGGCTCCCTCGAGGTGCCCCTGGAGGGCTACGGGTACCGCTGGTTCCGGGTCAAGGTCGCAGGCTGAGGTCCTGGAACTCGAAGACCGGCCCCCAGGTCAACGGGACCAGCTCGGCCTGCGTCAGCAGGATCGTGATCCGCCCGGTCGCCGGCTCGACGGTGTAGTGCGTGCCCTGGCCGCCGGCCCATCCGAAGCGACCGGGGTGCCGCGGGCCCGTGTCGATCGAGACGCCGAAGCCCCACGTGGCGTCCTCCCAGAAGCCGGCGCCCAGCGACTCCGACGACTTGGCGGCGTCCGGCACCTGCCCGCTCGTCATGGCGCGGACGGACGCCTCGCTCAGGCGCCATCGTCATCACCTTCGCATTGATGGCCGCCTTGTTCACGTGGGCTGGCCAGGGGCGCCTTCAGCGGAATCCCCACCGGCAAGAAGGCAGAACAGAGGCGGCCGCCACTTCAGATCGCGGCCCGGGGGGTTGGGCCTCAGTGTGCCTGGTCCCGTCAGTGGCTTGGGCGCGCTTCGCGGAAGCGAAGGACTCCGCGCCACGCCGCGATCACAACGGCGAGCGGGATGAGCACCTGCCAAGCGACGTCCGCGAGAGGCGGGTTGGCCTGCAGACATCTTCACATCAGCCCGCTCTCCGGCCCTTCCCGGCAGTTGGCCACGCTCACTCTCACGCCGCGCTCTGCCACTGGGTCAGGGTGTCCGATCAGAGGTGATGACGGTCAGCGGACCTTCGTCGGCGGTCGGTGCCTCGAAGTGGTCGAAGTAGGCGGCGGCCACGTCCGGAGGCAAGGCGAAGTCGTCGCCGTGGGCATGTCGGCGAGCCGCGACGCGGGCCAGGCAGGTCGTTCGGTCCGTCGCCAGGTAGAACATCTCGGGGATGACACCGAACGGTGCCACCAGTGCGCGCCATTCTTCGCGCATCCGACGGGACCAGAACGAGAAGTCGAGCACAACGTCGTGGCCTTGGCCGAGGAGTGCGACGAGTTTGCTGCGCAGCACGCCGTCGATGACAGCTTGGTCCTCCTCGGCCAGAGGCATGGCGTGGAGGCCCCGCGCCCAAGCCTCTTGGTCGAACGAAAGCCTGGACATGCCCTGTTCTTCGAACTGCCTTGCGATGGTGGACTTGCCGGAGCCCGCCGGTCCGCACATGAAGACGACCCGTGGCATGAAACGGACTCTACGGCGACAACCCGACGACTTCGCCCCCGTGCTCTGCGACGTGCCCGCTAGGCTCGGCGAAAGCCCCACGGCAAGGAAGGCCACGATGCCCACAATCACCGAGACCACCATTCCCGTGACGATCCCCGGCCCAGACGGGTCCCAGATGCCGGTGCTGCTGCTGAGGCCCGACTCGGGCCGGGGCGGCGGCATCGTGCTCGTGCAGGAGATCTTCGGACGCAGCGACTACATGCGTTCCCGCGCCCGCGACCTCGCCGAGATCGGCTACACGTTCGTGCTGCCCCAGGTGTTCTGGCGTGTCGGTGAGGACGCGATCCCCGAGGACACCCCCAACGCCCTCGACGTGGCCATCCAGGTCACCGGCAAGGTCGACTGGGACACGGCCGTCTCCGACATCCGGGACGCCGTCGCCTGGCTGCGCGCCGATGAGGAATCCGAGGAGTCAGTGGCGCTCGTGGGCTTCTGCTTCGGCGGCGGCCTGGCGTACGCCGCCGCGCAGGACGCCCCGCGCGCGTCGCGCGCGGACGCCCTGGTGAGCTACTACGGCTCCGCCCTGCCGAACCTGGTGGACGGCGCCCGTCCGAACGTCGCCAGCCTGCACCACTTCGGGGACTCCGACGCCTTCATCCCCGCCGAGGCCGTCGCTCACATCCGTGAGGTCGTGGAGGCCGACGGCGCCGAGTTCCACCTGTGGGAGGGCGCGAACCACGCGTTCGACAACCCGTCCCCGGCCCTGCCCTTCCACCACCCGGAGGTCTCCCGCCAGGCCTGGGAGGTCACCGTCGACTGGCTGGCCCAGCACCACCCGGCCTAGGACAACCCGCCGAGGGCTCGGCTTCCCAGCGCCGAGGGCTCCCCTTCCGGACGCCGAGGGCCTCAGAGCTTCTCGACCGGCTGACCGGCCTCCTGCCACGCGGTGAACCCACCGTCGAGGTGGGCGACGTTGTCGAAGCCCATCTCCTGCAGTGTCTGCGCGCTCAACGCCGACCGCCACCCCGAGCCGCAGAACAGGACCAGCTTCTGTCCGGAATCCAGCGCCGGCTTGTAGTACGGGCTGGCCGGGTCGACCCAGAACTCGAGCATGCCCCGCGGCGCGCGGAACGCGCCGGGGATGGTGCCCAGGCGCGAGAGTTCGCGCGGATCGCGGATGTCGACGAACAGGACGTCGTCGCGCTCGAGCAGCGCGGCGGCGTCCGCCACCTCGATGTTCTCGATGGACGCCCGCGCCTCGGCCACGAGGTCGGCCGAGGGGCGGGTCAGCGGGGAGCCTGGTTCACGCGTCATGGCCCCAGCATGCACCACGGGCCATGGGTGTGAAACGCGGGCGGACCCGCCGATTCCGGCCTACGGTCGAGCCATGAAGCCCCTGCTCGCCCCCGCGCCCCACCGCCTCACGCGGGGGGCGTCGGCGGTGTTCTCCGCCCTGTTCGCCGCGATCGCGGCGGCCGGGCTGGGCGCCTATCAGCCGATCTTCCAGATTCCCGCGGTGACCGTGCTGGTGCCCGACTTCTACAGCCACGCGTCGAACCTGCTGTTCTCAGCGTTCTTCCTGCTCGGGTTCGGCATCACGCGGCTGCAGTACGGAGGGTCGCTGCGCGGCATCCCCGTGGTGGCGCTGCTCACGGTCGCCGGCAATCTCGTCTACGAACTCTGGCTGCCCCTGGGCAACCCCCGGGATCCCGTCGACGCCCTCTACGGGACGATCGGCGTACTCCTGGCGCTGGCCTACCTGGGGTGGGTGCGCCGCCACGGCCTCCGGCCGAACCCGGAGGCCGTCGCTCCGGTCAGCCCTTCACAACCGCAGCGATCGACTCGCTGACGTAGTCCACGTTGCCGTTGTTCAGGGCGGCGACGCAGATGCGACCCGTGTCGGTGCCGTACACGCCGAACTCGTTGCGGAGGCGCACCATCTGGTCCTTGGTCAGGCCCGAGAAGGAGAACATGCCCACCTGGTCGGTGATGTAGCTGAAGTCGCCCTCGACACCGGCCCGCTCCAGTCCGGCCACGAGCGCGGAGCGCATCGCCTTGATCCGGTCGCGCATCTCGCCGAGTTCGCTCACCCACTGGGCCCGCAGGTCGGCGTCCGACAGCACGGTCGCCGCGAGCAGCGCGCCGTGGGTCGGCGGGTTGGAGTAGTTGGTGCGGATGACGATCTTCACCTGCGAGAGGACGCGCTTGGCCTCCTCGGCGTCCGCGCACACGATCGACAGGGCGCCGACGCGCTCGCCGTACAGCGACAGGCTCTTGCTGAAGGAGGTCGACACGAAGAACGACGGCACCTTCTCGGCGAACTTCCGGACGACCGCGCCGTCCTCCTCGAGGCCCTCGCTGAAGCCCTGGTAGGCCATGTCCAGGAAGGCCACGAGCCCGCCGGCGAGGACGACCTCGATGACCTGGTCCCACTGGTCGGCGGTCAGGTCGTAGCCGGTCGGGTTGTGGCAGCAGGCGTGCAGGACGACGATCGTGCCGGGCGCCGCGGCCTTGAGGTCGGCGATCATGCCCTCGAAGTCGACGGCCTTGTTGGCGGCGTCGTAGTAGGCGTACTTCTCGACGGTGAACCCGGCGCGGGTGAACAGCGCCTGGTGGTTCTCCCAGCTCGGGTTCGAGATGAGCACCTTGGCGTCCGGGGACACCTGGCGCAGGAAGTCGGCGCCGACCTTGAGGGCACCCGTGCCACCCAGGGCCTGCACGGTCACCACGCGGCCCGACTCCACGACCTCGGAGCCCGCACCGAAGACGAGTTCCTTCACGTCGTCGTCATAGGTGGCCAGCCCGTCGATGGGCAGGTACCCCTTGGCGGCGGCCTTTTCGGCCAGCCTCTTCTCGGCTGCCTCGATGCAACGCAGGAGCGGGAGCTTGCCGGTCTCGTCCTGGTAGACGCCCACCCCGAGGTTGACCTTCTTGGGGTTGGTGTCGGCCTTGAACTGCTCGGTCAGGCCGAGGATGGCGTCGGGGGCTGCCTGCTGGACATCGGAGAACAAGGACATGGGGTCCACCTTTCTTGCGCGGGATTCAGCCTAGTCCGCGGGCGCCTCCGCGACATGGGTCGTCCGCAAGGGCGGAGTCGTTCGCAAGGGCAGGGCCGCCATCGCGGCCAGCGCGTCGCCGGACGTCCGGTAGGTCGTCCACTCGTCCATGGGAACGGCCCCCATGGCGCGGTAGAAGTCGATCGAGGGAGTGTTCCAGTCGAGCACCCACCATTGGAACCGCGTGTAGCCGCGCTCCACGCACCGACGGGCCAAGGTGACCAGAAGGTCGCGCCCCAGCCCCGACCCGCGGAATGCCGGGTCGACGTACAGGTCCTCCAGGTGGATGCCGTGGCGACCGTCCCACGTGGAGTAGTTCAGGAACCAGATCGCCATGCCCACCACCCGGCCATCGACCTCGGCCACGTCCGCGAACAACGCCGGGGCGCCCGCGAACAGCGCCTGCTCAAGGTCGGACGCCGTGGCGCGCACGGCGTCCGGCTCGCGTTCGTAGACCGCGAGGTCGATGATGAGCTGGTGGAGGGCGGGGACGTCCCGAGGCTCGGCAGGTCGGATCAGGCGGCGTGGGTTCACCGCTGAACGGTATCCAACGACGCCCACCCGGGGTTCCCCACCTCCGGCGGTCCCGTGATGGGATGGGTCCCATGACCACCTCCACCCCCGTCATCGAGGTCGACGACTTCAGCATGAGGTTCGGCGACAGGACCGTCATCGACCAGCTCAGCTTCGACGTCCGGCCCGGCGAGACCTTCGGACTGCTGGGCGCCAACGGATCTGGCAAGACGACGACGATCCGCGCGCTCCTCGGCATCTACTCCCCCACCAGGGGCCGGCTCCTCGTGCACGGCGCACCCTTCGACCCGGCCGGCGACTACTCACTGGGCTACCTCCCCGAGGAGCGCGGCCTGTACCGCAAGGAGCGCGTGCTGGACGTGATGACCTACTTCGGGCAGCTCAAGGGCATGGAGCGCCAGCGGGCGGCCCTCTGGAGCCTCGCGTTCCTCGATCGGGTGGGGCTGGCCGACAAGGGGAACGCGAAGCTGAGCACGCTCTCGGGCGGCCAGCAACAGAAGGTGCAACTCGGGGTCACCATCATGGACAACCCGAGCCTGCTCATCCTCGACGAACCGACCAAGGGCTTCGACCCCGTCAACCGTCGCCTCCTGCTCGACCTCGTGGACGCCCAACGCGCGGCCGGGGCGACCGTCGTCATCATCACCCACCAGATGGACGAGGTGGAGCGCCTCTGTGATCGGGTCCTGCTGCTGAAGGACGGTCGGGCCGAGGCGTACGGCACGGTCCCCGACATCCAGGACGCGTACGGGACGGGCATCGTCCGGCTGAGCTTCTCCGGCGACCTGCCCGAGCCGCGGGGTTGGCGTCCGCTCACCGCGGAGCGGAACTACGCCGAGATCGAGCTGCTCCCCGGGAGCGACGCCCAGGCGCTGCTGCGCCAGCTGGTGGCCGCCGGCGTCGAGGTCCGTAGCTTCGACGCGGCACGGACGTCCATGGAGCAGGTCTTCCTGAGGATCTACGGCACGCCCTCCCCCGAGGGAGCGGCAGCATGACCTTCCACAACTTCGGCACCGTCGTCGGCTTCGACGTGCGGCGCACCCTGGCCAAGCCGTCCTTCTGGGTGACCTCGCTGTCCGTCCCGGCGCTGATGGCCGTGGTCGCCGCCTTGCTGTGGTTCTCCAACGCGAGCGCGATGGCGTCGGTGGACCAGCAGTACCGCGAGTCCACCCCCTTCACCTACACCGACGCCTCGGGCATCGTCGAGGAGGACGTGGCGCGGCAGCTGGGCGGCACCGTCGCACAGGATCCCGCGGCCGCGGCGACGGCGGTGCGCGAGGGGCGCTCGCAGATGCACGTGGACATCCCCGCCGATCCCACCGCCGAACCGCTCCGCATCGTCGGTACGGACCTGGGCATCGTGCAGTCCGGCAGGTGGCACGCGCTGGCGCGTGAGTTGCTGCAGCGTTCGGCGGCCGAACGGATCGGGGACCCGGTCCTGACCGGCGTGCTGGACGGGGTGCGCACCACCGACGAGCTCTGGAAGGACGGCCAACGGGCCCTCGGCATCGCGGCGGCCGTGGTGCCGGGGCTGTTCCTCGTCCTGCTCTACATGACCGTTCTGATGCTGGGCCAGCAGATGCTCAACATCACCGTCGAGGAGAAGGAGAACCGCGTCACCGAGATGATCCTGACCATGCTGGACCCACGCGTCCTGATCCTCGGCAAGGTGGTCGCCGTCATCCTGGCGGGGATCGTGCAGGGCTTGGTGCTCCTGGTGCCGCTGGTGGCGCTGGCGCTCCTGTTCCCGGGTCTGCTGCCGGGCGCGGACGCCTCTGGTGCCGACGCCTCCGGGGCGGACGCCTCCGCCGGCGGCATGGTGGAGCTCGGGCTGGCCGGCGGGATCGCCCTCGACCCGGTGCGGATCGCCCTCGCGGCCGGGCTGTTCACCGGCGGGTTCCTGCTGTTCACGGGCCTGCTGGTCGCCATCGGGGCGGTCATGCCGACCGCCAAGGACGCCGGTGCGGCCTTCGGCGCGGTCCTGCTGGGCATGTTCCTCCCGCTCTACACGGGAGCACTGGTGGTCAACGAGCCGACGAGTCCCCTGTCGGAGTTCCTGACGTGGTTCCCCCTCACCGCCCCCATCACGGCGTTGCTCCGCAACGCCCTGGGTGTCCTGCCGATCTGGCAGGCGCTCGCGGTCGTGGTCGTCCTGCTGGCGTGCGCCGCCGGCTTCCTGTGGTTCGGCGTCCGGCTCTTCAGGCAGGGCTCAATTTCCTACGACAAGCGCCTCTCGATCGGAAAAGCCTTGCGCTCCTCCCGCTGACGACCGAACTTTGTATCGCCGCGGGGCGCTATCCGCCTTGATAGCATCAGGCATCCGGGCCGTCGGCCCGACCGTCCGAGAGGTGCAAGCCATGGCCCTGGAACCCCGGAGTGAGCGTCAGCGCGCCGCCATTGCTGAGGTTGAGACGTTCAGCGCCCACAACTACGCGCCGCTGCCGGTCGTGATCGCTGCGGGCGAGGGGGCCCACGTCACCGACGTGGACGGGAACCGGTACATCGACTGCCTCTCGGCGTACTCGGCGGTCAACTTCGGCCACGGCAACCCGGCCTTGGTCGCGGCCGCCCAGGAGCAGCTGTCCAAGCTCACGCTCACCTCGCGCGCGTTCTACTCCGAGCCCTTCGGTCCGTTCGTCCACGCGCTCGCCGACCTGTGCGGCAAGGACATGGTCCTGCCCATGAACACCGGAGCCGAGGCGGTCGAGACCGCGATCAAGTCGGCTCGCAAGTGGGGCTACGAGAGCAAGGGCGTCCCCGAGGGCGAGGCCAGGATCATCGTCATGGAGGGCAACTTCCACGGCCGGACGACGACGATCATCTCGTTCAGCAACGACGAGGAGGCCCGTCGCTCGTACTCGCCGTACACGCCCGGCTTCGTGCACGTCCCGTTCGGTGACGCCCGGGCCATCGAGGACGCCATCGACGAGAACACCGTTGCCGTGCTGCTCGAGCCGATCCAGGGCGAGGCCGGCGTCATCGTCCCGCCGGTGGGCTTCCTCACACAAGTGCGCGAGATCACGGCCCGCCGCGGCGTCCTGATGATCGCCGACGAGATCCAGGCCGGCCTCGCCCGCTCGGGGACGACGTTCGCCTGCGACCGTGAGGGCGTGGTCCCCGACATGTACGTGCTGGGCAAGGCCCTCGGCGGCGGCATCGTGCCCCTGTCCGCAGTGGTCGCGAACCGGGACATCCTGGGCCTGTTCCAGCCCGGACAGCACGGCTCGACGTTCGGCGGGAACCCGCTGGCCTGCGCGATCGGATCGGCGGTCGTCGACCTGCTGCGCACGGGCGAGATGCAGGAACGCTCCCGCGTCCTCGGCGAGCGCTTCGCCGCCGGGCTGCAGCCGCTGCTCGACCGGGGCTGGGCCACCGCGATCCGGCAGGCCGGGCTGTGGCTCGGTGTGGACGTGAACCCCGAGCTCGGCACCGCGAAGGACATCTGCTACCGGCTCATGGTCATGGAGGTCCTGGCGAAGGACACCCACGGCCACACCATCCGGTTCGCTCCCCCGCTGGTGATCAGCGAGCGCGACCTGGACGCGGTGATCGACCACACGCTGGCGGCGTTCGCGGACGCCGCGGGTCACGTCGGCCACGTCCATGCGGACGTCGCCGCGGAGATCGACGCCTGATCTGGCTTCGTCGCCCGGCGCGGCGCTGGCTCATGCTGACTCGGGTGGAGACCACCGGAATCACAGCGCTGTAGTTTTCCCCAGCTGTGGACAACCCTGTGCAGAACGTCCGGACGCACGTGGGCCCCGTCCGAGAAGGACGGGGCCCGCGGCGTCCGATCCAACAGCACCCACCCCCAGGGCGTCGGACCGGAAACTCAGTGCAGGATCAGGCCTGCTTGATCGCCGACACCTCGAACTCGAGGACGACCTTGTCGGCGACGAGGAAGCCGCCGGTCTCGAGCGCGGCGTTCCAGGTCAGGCCGTAGTCGGCGCGGGAGATGGCGGTCTGGCCCTCGAAGCCGATGCGCTGGTTGCCGAAGGGATCGGTGGCCGCGCCCTGGAAGTCGAAGGGGATGGTGATGGTCTTGGTCGTGTCGCGGATCGTCAGGTCGCCGGTCACGTCGACGGTGTCGCCCTTGACGGCGAAGTCGGTGCCACGGAACGTGATCGAGGGGTAGGTCTCGGTGTCGAGGAAGTCACCGGAGCGGACGTGCGCGTCACGGTCGGCGCTGCGGGTGTTGATCGAAGCGGCCTTGATGTCGACATTCAGGGTCGAGGCGGCGGGGTTGCTGCCGTCGATCGTGGCGGTGCCGGTGTACTCGTCGAAGGAGCCACGGACCTTGGTGACCATCGCGTGGCGGGTGACGAAACCGATGGTGGAGTGCGAAGCGTCGAGGACGTAGGTCCCCTGGAGCTCGTTGAGCTGCGACATGTGTGTGTCCTCTCGTAAGTTGGTTGCAGGAGCAACCTTACGGGAACTTGCTTGAAGTGTCAACTACTTGCTCGGCGACCGCTTTTACCTCCATGTCGAGAGGTACATGTAGTGTGACGATCGAGCTACAACACTGCCTCAAGGAGGAGTTCAATGACGACCCCTGCCAGCCTCACTCACGGCGACAAGAACCTGGAACTTCCGTTCGTCCAGGCCACCCAGGGCAACAACGGCTACGACATCGGCAAGCTGATGGCCCAGACCGGGGACACGACCTTCGACATCGGGTTCGCGAACACCGCCGTCTGCAAGTCGGCGATCACCTACATCGACGGTGACGCGGGCGTGCTGCAGTACCGCGGCTACCCGATCGAGCAGCTGGCCGAGAAGTCGACCTTCCTCGAGACCTCCTACCTCGTGCTCTACGGCGAGCTCCCGACGAAGGAGCAGCTGGCCGAGTTCACCGAGAAGGTCGCCAACCACATGGTGATCGACGAGCGCATCCGCGAGATGTTCCGCATCTTCCCGCGGCGTTCGCACCCGATGCCCGTGCTGTCCGCCGGCATCACGGCCCTGGGCCTCTTCTCCACCGACACCATCGGCTTCGACGACGAGCGCATCGACGCCGCCACCCACCGCCTCCTGGCGAAGGTGCCGACGATCGCGGCGTACTCCTACAAGAACTCGATCGGCTCGCCGACCCTCTTCCCGGACTACTCGCTCTCCTACGTCGAGAACTTCCTCCGCATGTCCTTCGGCACCGTCACCCAGCCGTACGAACTGGATGAGGAGATCGTCAAGGCCATGGAGGTGCTGCTGATCCTGCACGCCGACCACGAGCAGAACTGTTCGACGTCGACCGTCCGCCTGGTCGGCTCCGCCCAGACCAACATCTACCAGTCGATCTCCTCCGGCGTGAACGCCCTCTACGGCCCGCTCCACGGCGGCGCCAACCAGGCCGTCCTCGAGATGCTGGACGACATCGCCGCCCGCGGCATCTCCGTCAAGGACTACGTCAACAAGGTCAAGGACAAGTCCTCCAACGAGCGCCTCATGGGCTTCGGGCACCGGGTGTACAAGAACTACGACCCGCGCGCCGCCATCATCAAGAAGCACGCCGACGCGATCCTGCGCAACCGCGCGGGCGGCAACGACAGGCTGCTCGACATCGCCCTGGAGCTCGAGGAGGCGGCGCTCAGCGATCCGTACTTCGTCGAGCGCAAGCTCTACCCGAACGTGGACTTCTACACGGGCCTCATCTACCGCGCGATGGGCTTCCCGACGGACATGTTCACCGTGCTGTTCGCCATCGGCCGCCTCCCGGGCTGGATCGCCCAGTGGCGCGAGATGATCAAGGACCCGAGCACCAAGATCGGCCGCCCGCGGCAGATCTACGTCGGCGCCACCGAGCGCGACTACACCCCGATGGACGAGCGCTGACACCACGTCCGGTAGGGGGTCGATCCGCGAGGGTCGGCCCCCTTCTGCTTTCGTTCAACGACCCGGCGATCATTGCCGACCAGATGGCCGCGCTCCTCGACTAGGAGTCCGCCCAGCCGGCCAGCATGGCGTCCAAGCCGCGGGAGAACTCCTCCTCGGGCTGCCAGCCGTAGCCGCCGAGCAAGGCGCCCGCCAGCCAGGGGTGCGTCTCCGGTGAGAGCCCCTCGAAGGCGGCGCCCGCCTCGCCGGCCCGGTCGTCCCCTCCGCGGACCTCGGCCAACACCTTTCCCACGGTGTAGCCCATCAGGCAGTCCAGCAGCTGCATGGCGGACGCCGGGGGCAGGCCCGCGGCGTCCAGCCAGCCGAGTGCGCGGTCGGTCAGGTCGAGCATGTGGGGGGTGACGATCGGACGGGTGCCCAGGATCGGGGTGACCCCCGGGTGGGCGAGCAGTTGGTGGCGCAGGGCGTGGAAGGTCTGGGCCGCGACCTGCCGCCAGCCCAGGTCGGACGCCGGGGGTGCCGGCTTGGTCCGCACCCAGATGTCGTCGACGATGGCGTCGAACAGCGCGTCCTTGCTGGGCAGGTAGTGGTAGACCGACATGGGGTCGACACCCAGTTCCGCGCCAAGCCTGCGCATGGAGAATGCCTCGAGGCCGTCCCGGTCGAGCAGCGCGATCGCGGCGTCCACGATTTCGGTCCTGCCCAGGGTGGGACGGCTCGGGGTCATGCCAGCGACCTCGCCGGCTTCGTGAAGAACAACTCGCGCTCGCGCCACACCACGATTCCCGAAACTACCAGCAGGATCGCTGTCTGGATCGCCTTGGTGTCGGGGTGGGTGTTGAGGAGTTCGTTGCCGAAGTTCGCCGCCAGGTGGAACAGGATCGGCACGAGGATGCTCCGGCCGCTGCGGTAGTAGAGCCAGTTCATCAGGATGATGAACGGGAACATCGACAGCCCGAAGTTGAGGGTGGCCAGCACGCCGGTCTCGACGACCTCCGCCTGGTACATGCCCTGGATGGTCGACAGCGGCACGTGCCACAGGAACCACACGACGCCGAAGACGAGGGAGGTGCGCCAGATCGTCCAGCGGGAGGCCAGGGAATCGGTCCCGTAGGTCTTCCAGCCGAGTTCCTCGAGGATGGACGCCAGCCCGAGGGTCAGCCAGGCGGGCGCGAGGCCCGAGGTGAACGAGAAGCCCTCGCGCGGCAGGAACTGGTCGGCCGGGTAGCCGAGGGGGATCGAGAGGGTGGTGGCGAGGAGCAGGGCTCCCGGCAGCAGGGCGACGGCCAGCACCCAGGCCCACCACGGCACCTCGCCCACGTTGGTCAGGCGGTGGAGGACGTCGCGGCGCAGGACGGGGTCGCGGTTGATGAGCACGCCGGCGACGACCATCGGCGCGGAGAGCCCGGCCAGGGCCAGGACGAGGATCACCACCCAGCCGGTGGGCGTGACCGCCGGTTGCCGTGAGATCGCACCCGCGGTGAACCACAGGACCCACGGGATGGCCGTGGCGAGGAAGAAGAACAGGAAGGGGTGGCGGTAGCGCGACACGATGGGGGCGACGTGGGACAAGCGCTTTTCTACGGTGTAGGTCACGAGGTCAACGCTATTTCTACGGTGTAGAGGTTGCACTCGGGGGTCCGCCCTCCCCCACCCCGGCCCGGACCCGGGTCAGCGCCCGAGGCGTCCGCTGCGGCTCGCCGGGGCCGGACGCGCTGGGCGCAGCAGCCGACCGAGGGCGCCGGTCACGCCTCGCACGGCATCAGGGACGCGCAGGGTGCGGCGCAGGTCGAGCTTCCACTGGACGCCCGCCACGGACTCCACGAAGCCTCGACCCTCGAGCCAGGCGGCGGGCAGGTGGCGGCAGTCGCCCGCACCGTGCGTGCCGGGCGCGACGACGAACCGGACGCGCCGCGGGGCCGCCGCCGCGAGCCTCTGGACGAGCTGGGTCCCGATCAACTCACCGAGGTCCTCACGGCGGACCCAGAGCTGCAGGACGACGACACTGTTGACGGGGTACATCCCCCCGAGGTCGGACGCCGGCGCGAAGGCGATGACCCCCACCACGCGGTCGTCCCGCACCGCCTTGAAGCCCGCGGACGCACCTCGCGGCGTCCGACCGCACCAGGGACACGCCAATTCCCGCAGGTCACGACTGTCCAGCGCCACCAAGGACCGCACCGTCGCCTCCTTTGGGACTCCCCTCCATCCGGTGAGACAATGGACGGGTGAGCTCACTCGAACCGTCCCGCCGCGACACGCGGCTGGACCCGTACATCGACCAGTATGCCGATCGCACAGGATCGATGACCGTGTCTGCCGTACGAGCTCTCTTCGCAGTCGCCAACCGTCCCGAGGTCGTCTCGCTGGCCGGCGGCATGCCGAACATCGCCGACCTCCCGCTCACCCGGCTCGGGGCCAGCTTCGACCAGCTGGTCCAGAGCCGCGGTGCCCAGGCCATGCAGTACGGGTCGGGCCAGGGTGAGCTGTTCATGCGCGAGAAGATCGTCGAGGTCATGGCCGAGGAGTCGATCCAGGCCAACCCCGACGACGTCGTCATCACGTGTGGCTCCCAGCAGGCCCTGGACCTCGTGACCCGCATCTTCATCAACCCGGGCGACATCATCCTCTGTGAGGCGCCCTCCTACGTCGGCGCGCTGGGTACGTTCAACGCCTACCAGGCCGAGATCCACCACGTGGGGATGGATGAGCACGGCCTGGTCCCCGGCGCGCTGCGGGACGCCGTCGTGGCGCTGCGGGCCGCGGGCAAGGCAGTCAAGTTCCTGTACACGATCCCGAACTTCAACAACCCGACCGGCATCACCCAGCCGCTCGAGCGGCGCCGGGAACTGCTCGCGGTGGCCCGCGAGCTCGGCGTCCTCGTCGTGGAGGACAACCCGTACGGCCTGCTCACCATCGAGGGTGAGCCCATCGACGCGATGCGCGCGATGGACCCCGAGGTGATCTACCTCGGCTCGTTCTCCAAGACGTTCGCTCCCGGGTTCCGGGTCGGCTGGGTGCTCGCGCCCCACGCCGTCCGCGAGCGACTCACCATCGCCCAGGAGGCGGCCGTGTTGTCGCCGCCGGTGTTCAGCCAGTACGCGATCGCGACCTACCTGGAGAACTTCGACTGGCGCGGCCAGATCGACTCCTTCCGAGGCATGTACCAGGCCCGCCGCGACGCCATGCTGGACGGCCTCGCCGCCCACATGCCGCCCGGCACGACGTGGACCACGCCGAACGGTGGCTTCTTCGTCTGGGTCACGCTTCCCGAGGGGCTGGACTCCCAGGCCCTGCTCCCCCGGGCCGTCAACGAGCGCGTCGCGTACGTCCCCGGCACGGCCTTCTACGCGGACGGCTTCGGCAGCCGCAACATGCGCCTGTCCTACTGCTTCCCGACGCCCGAGCGCATCTACGAGGGCACGCGCCGGCTCGGCAAGGCCGTCGCGGACGAGCTCGAGATGCACAGGACCTTCGGCCTGGGCGCCGCCACCCAGGTCCACACCGACCGCAACCTCGGCCCCGCGCCGGACGTCTCCTGAGGAGTTCCCTTGACCGACAACGTGATCGTCCTGGCCGGTGGGCTCTCCCACGAGCGCGACGTCTCCCTCCGATCGGGCCGGCGGGTGGCCCAGGCGCTGCGCGAGTCGGGCCACACCGTCCTCGAGGCGGACGTGAACGCCGACCTCCTGACGACCCTGGCCTCGGTGGCCGATCCGGTGGTCTTCCCCGTGCTCCACGGCGGAGCGGGCGAGGACGGTGCCCTCCGCTCGGTGTTCGACCTGCTGGGGACGGCCTACGTCGGCTCCACGGGTCCGGCGTCCCGCATCGGGTACGACAAGTCGGTGGCCTCCCCCATCGTGGCCCAGGCCGGCCTCCGGACGCCGCGGCAGTCAGCCCTGCCCCACGACATGTTCCGCGAGCTCGGCGCCGCCAACCTGGTGGCCGCGCTGGGCGAGCGCATCGGCTTCCCGATGATGGTCAAGCCCGCCCGCAGCGGCTCCGCGCTGGGCTGCACGCGCGTCAACAGTGCGCACGAGTTGCCCGCCGCGGTCGTCGCGGCGTTCAGCTATGGCGAGGTGGCGATCGTCGAGGAGTTCATCGAGGGCACGGAGGTCGCCGTGTCGGTCATCGACGACGGCGAGACGCTGCGCGCCCTGCCCGTGGTGGAGATCCGGCCGCGTTCGGGCATCTACGACTACCGGGCGCGCTACACGGCCGGTGAGACCCGCTTCCTCGCCCCCGCCGAGCTCCCCGCCGACGTGGCCGCGGCCTGCGCCGCGATGGCGTTGACCGCCCACCAGGTGCTCGGGCTGCGTGACCTCTCGCGCACCGACATCATCGTCCGCGACGGCCTGCCCTATTTCCTGGAGGTCAACGTGGCCCCGGGCATGACCGAGACGTCGACGTTGCCCCTGGCGATCGAGGCGTCGGACGACACGTTCGCCGCCGTCTGCTCCTCTCTCGTCCGGCGCGCTCGGGCGCGTGCCGGAGGCGCCGACCGGGCATGAGCACCCGCCTGAAGCAGTTCCTCATCGTCGCTGTCGCCGCGGTCGTGGCGCTGGTGATGGTGTTCCTGGGTCTGTGGCAGATGCAGGTGTTCGTGGACCAGGGCAACAAGACGGTCCAGGACCGGGCCACGCAGGCCCCGGTACCCTTGGACGAGCACATGGATTCGGATGGCGCCGTGGGCGACATCTACGGCAAGCGCGTGACCATCTCAGGTCACTACCTCGACCAGCAGGTGCTGATCCCCGCCCAGGACGGTCACCGTGTCCTGGCCGCCTTCCAGGTGCGTGACGGGCGGACTCTGCCGGTCGTCCGGGGCGTCGCGGCGGACGGGGCGCCGATCAGCCCCCCGCCGGCGGGCGAACGGGTGGAGACCGGGATCTTCCTGCCCGGTGAGGGCGACGTGAAGGACGAGCGCAACGTCGCCGTCGAGGTCCCGGAGGGTCAGTTGGCCTCGGTGCGCATGCCCGCACTGGCGCAACTGTGGCCCCAGCGGCTCGTGCCCGGCTTCGTGACGCTCGACGAGGCGGACGCCGCGGCCCACGGCCTCGCCCCCGCACCCGTCAGTCTCCCCACCGGTGAGGGGTCGGCCCGCAACAGCGGGTACGCCCTCCAGTGGTGGGTGTTCGCCGCCTTCGGGCTCGGCATGGCCATCAAGATCGCCCACAGCATGGGCGTCAAGGAACGACGCGCCGCTGAAGCCGGGGCGCGCCGCAACGAGGAGGACCCTTCATGAGCATGTCGCTCGACACCAGCCCCATCGAGGCCGACGAGGTGCCCGGAATCCGGGGAGCGTTGACGCGCTACCGGGTGATGGCCTGGGTCGTCGGCATCCTGCTCGCCGTACTCGTCCTGGTGGGCATGCCCCTGAAGTACTTCGGCGGCAACGATGCGGTCGTCGTGGCGACCGGCGTCCCCCACGGATGGCTCTACATGGTGCTGCTCATCACCGCCTACGACCTCGGGCGTCGTGTCCGCTGGCCCTGGTTGCGGCTCATCCTGATCGCGCTCGCCGGCACGATTCCGTTCTTGTCGTTCGTCGCCGAGCACCACGCCACGAAGGACGTCCGCGCGCGGCTCGCTGCGGTCGGCAACGGCCCGGCCTCCTCCAAGGACGCCGCCTGAGTCTCGTTGCCTGAGTCTCGCTGCGTGAGTTTCGCCGCTTGGCTTGATCGATCGAGCCTTGATCCCCCAGCCCACGGGCTGGGGGATCGGTTTTTTGTCGGTCAGACTTTACATCGCTTTGTCGATTTATCGTTCAGTCGTCACACCGGCGCGCATGACGGTCAAGATGCGATCCAGGTCTTCCTCGCCGGCGAACTCGATGGTGATCTTCCCCTTGTTCCGGCCGATTTGAACGTTGACCCTCGTGTCGAGGGAGTCCGTGAGGCTCTCCGCGAGATGGACCGCCCGCGGCGACTGCGCCCGGGTCAGCGGGGAACGCCGCGGGCGCTCCGGGCGCTCCCCCATGGCGACGATCTCCTCCACGCTGCGGACGCTCAGGCCCTCGGCCACGATTCGCTGGGCCAGGCGTTCCTGTGCGGCTGGATCCGACAGGGTCAGGAGAGCCCGGGCGTGGCCCGCGGACAGGACGCCGGCGGCGACCCGGCGCTGCACGGGTGCCGGCAAGCGTAGGAGCCGGATCGTGTTGGAGATCTGGGGGCGCGACCGCTTGATCCGGGACGCCAGCTCCTCCTGGGTGCAGCCGAAGTCATCCAGCATCTGCTGGTAGGCGGCGGCCTCCTCCAAGGGGTTCAGCTGAACGCGGTGGAGGTTCTCCAGGAGGGCGTCACGCAGCAGGTCGTGGTCTGCCGTGTCTCGGACGATGGCGGGAATGGTCGCCAAACCCGCCCTGCGCGTCGCGCGGAGGCGGCGCTCGCCCATGACGAGTTCGTAGTCGTCGCCGACACGCCGTACGACGACGGGCTGGAGGAGGCCCACCTCGCGGATCGACTCCACGAGTTCGTGCAGGTCGTCCTCATCGAAGACCTGGCGCGGCTGACGCGGGTTGGCGGTGACCCGGTCCACGGGCACCTCCATGAACGCGGCGCCGGCGGGCGCTTCGACCAGATCGACGTCGTGGTCGCGTTCCTGCGTCTGTGTGGTCGTTTCCGCTTCGGGAGCGGTCGTGCGGATGAGGTCGCCCAGTCCGCGACCCAAGCCCGTGCGCTGACGGGGTGCTGCCATGAATGTTCCTTTCGGTCAGAAGCCGCTGGCTCCGCGTTCGGCAAGTTCTCTCGCTGCGGCGAGGTAAGCCCGGGCGCCCACGGATTGGAGTTGGTACGTGATGACCGTCTGTCCGTACGAGGGGGCCTCGGCGATGCGGACCGAGCGGGGGATCACCGTGTCGAGCGTCTCTCGCGCGAAGTGTCGCCGGACCTCATCCGCGACTTGCGTCGACAGGTTGGTGCGGGCGTCGTACATGGTGAGGAGGACGGTCGAAAGCACCAGCTTGTCGTTCAGGCGGCCCTTCACCAAGTCGATCGTCTTCAACAGTTGCGTTACGCCCTCGAGGGCGTAGTACTCGCACTGGATCGGGATCAGGATCTCATGAGCCGCGACCAAGGCATTGAGGGTGAGCAGACCCAGAGACGGGGGACAGTCGATGAGGACGTAGTCCACGTGGTAGCGATCGAAGAATGCTCCCAAGGCGGACTTCAAGCGTGTTTCACGTGAAACAGTGTCCACCAAGCCGATCTCAGCCCCGGCGAGGTCGATCGTGGCCGGAAGTACCCACACGTTGGGAAGCTCTGGGCTCCGCTGGAGGGCGTCCACCAGGGGGAATTGATCGATCAACACCTCGTAGGTCCCCATCGTGCCCTCACCGTGGTCCACGCCCAGCGCCGTCGAGGCGTTGCCTTGTGGATCGATGTCCACCACCAGCACCTTGAGTCCGCCAGCCGCGAGGCCGGCGGCGATATTGACGGAAGTCGTGGTCTTGCCGACGCCGCCCTTTTGGTTCGCCACCACCATCACGCGCGGTGAGGCCGGCGGCGGGAGTGTCGGCGTTTCACGTGAAACACCGACGGCCAGGTCATCGGGGGCCAAGCTGTGGGTGGACGGCTCCTCAGGTTCATCGAAGGCGACGCGCCGGGGTGTGGTGGGGGAGCTGGTCACTACTGGCCTACCTTTCAGGGCTCGCAGGGGACGCGTGACAATCTACCGGAGTCCCACGCGCACACCCGCGCAGGCCCACGGGCGTAGTGCAGTTAGAGCAACGGGCTCCTCGCGCCGCTGCTCATGCGACGCTGAGCCGGGGCGTGAAAAGGCCCGTGGATGCAAGGCGAGGAATCGTGGGTCAACCAGGACACGCCACTACGGAAATAGCGGCCCCACACGTAGACGATGCGAAACAACAAAGCCTTATGTCGATAAAGATCTACGTCACTCTATTGCTTAGCGATCCAACGACACGTTGCCGCTCAGCGCCACCTTGCCCGTGTGCGTCGGACCGGCCGCGATCCGGGAGCCCAACCCTTGCCAGATCCGCACCGAACGCCCCAAGTGGTGGGCCAACAGCATCGCCGCGGACCCGGTGGCCTCGTCCTCACTCACGCCGATCTCATCGACGAAGGCACGAGCCCTCACCTGGCCGTTCAGCTCGTCGATCCAGGCCCAGACGTATTCATGGGACCCCTCCCACGGCCGGTAGGAGTCGACGACCTCAGAGGACTCGACCTGGGTCAAGTCGATCGCCGGGCTCCACGCCGGATCCGCCAGCACGGTGGCACCTTCGCGCGTGGCCACGCAGTACACCAAGCCGGCATCACACTGGAGGGAGTGCACCTCGTGCCCGAGGTGATCGATCAGCCACGCAGCACCGACGGTCGGGTGGCCGGCGAACGGCAGCTTCACGGTGGGGGAGAAGATACGCATGCGTCCTTGCGCCACATCGTCGATGAACATCGTCTCGCTGAACCCCAGGTCGCTCGCCCGCGCCTGGCAGGCGTCGTCCGTCCAGTCGGCGGTGTCGACGAAGGCCCCCAAGAAGTTGCCGAAGCGGTCCTCTTCATCAGTGAAGACGCGCAGCACGTGGTCAACCGGTCGCATGCCCGGAGCCTACCGCGCACCGACACCGTGGCTCGATTTGCACAACACCCCATCCCTTCGTATGCTTATTACGTCTCAGTCGTCCGACATAATATGTCGCCCGGGGAAGGTGCAGGTAGGCCCCATCCCGAGACCGCATCGGCGCGCCTCGGGCTCATGAGATAGCAGAACTTATGACGACAACCGTCACAGGCGAGAAGGACCTCGCCCTCAAGAACGACCCGTACGTCCTGGATCCTGCCAAGGTCCAGGAGCCGCCCACAGGGTGGCGCTCGAGCCTGAAGTACCTCGGCCCCGGCATGGTGACCAGCGCCGCCGTCGTCGGCTCCGGAGAGCTCATCACCGCGACCACGCTGGGAGCCCAGGTCGGCTTCATCCTGCTGTGGATCGTGCTGATCTCCACCTTCGTCAAGGTCGCGGTCCAGATCGAGCTCGCCCGCTGGTCCATCTCGACCGGCAAGGTGGCCATGACCGGCTATGACCAGGTGCCGCCGAAGATCGGCAAGCGCGGCTGGATCTCCTACATCGGCCTGCTCATGTTCCTCCAGATCCTCATCGGCCAGGCGGGCGTCCTCGGTGCCGCCGCCCTGGCGATGTCGATGATCCTGCCGATCGGCGGGGACCCACTGTCCACGGTCTCCTTGGGCTTCTGGATCGCACTCATGGTGGTCCTCTCCATCGTGATCCACGCGGCAAACAAGTACGACATCGTCGAGAAGGTCTCCACCGTCCTCGTCGTCCTCGTGACCGTGCTCGTGGTCGCGATGCTCTTCGGCGTCCAGTTCACGCCCTTCAACTGGACCGCCAGCGACCTCGGCACCGGCCTGACCTTCCAGATCGCGGCCGGCTCCATGGGCGTCGCCCTCGCCATGTTCGGCCTGACCGGCGTCGGCGCCGGCGAGATCACCGCCTACACCTACTGGTGCGTCGAGAAGGGCTACGCCGCCTGGACCGGGAAGAACGACGGCTCGGAGGCGTGGGCGGCCCGCGCCCGCGGCTGGGTCAAGGTCATGCAGCTGGACGCCTGGGTCTCCTGGGTGATCTACACGATCTCGACCGCCTCCTCCTACATCCTCGGTGCCACGGTCCTCAACCCGCAGGGCCTCCTGCCCAAGGGCAACGCCGTCCTCGAGACCATCTCCCGCATCTTCACCGACTCGATGGGCGGCTGGGCCGGCGTCGTGTTCCTCGTCGGTGCCGCGGTCGCCCTGTTCAAGACGATCCTCGCCAACGCCCCCGGCTTCTCCCGCCAGGTGAGCAACACCCTCGCCGTCTTCGGTGTCTTCGACTGGACCGACCTCGTCGCCCGCGACAAGTGGATGCGGGGCCTCGTCGTCGCCCTGCCCATCGCTTGGGGCCTGTTCGCCGTCGTCTTCAAGTCGCCGCTCGAGCTCCTGATCATCGCAGGCATCGGCAACGCGCTCTTCCTCATGGCTGTCGTCGTCGCCGTCCTCTACCTGAACAAGACCGAGACCGACCCGCGCATCAAGGGCCACGGCGCCTGGTACGTGTACCTGTGGATCTCCGCCGTCGCCGTGTTCGCCGTGGGTGCGCTCGGCCTGTGGGACCAGATCCAGAAGATGCTCTGAGGAGGCTGACCATGAAGGCAGTAGTGGTGCATGCGGCGGGTGACCTCCGCGTCGACGAGATCGCGGACCCGACCTGCGGGCCCGACCAGGTCCTGGTCGCCATGGAGTGGGGCGGCGTCTGCGGCTCCGATGTGGCGTACGTCCGGTCGGGCACCTCGGGGACGGCCGTCCTGCGCGATCCCCTGGTCCTCGGCCACGAGGTCGACGGAACGGTGGCCGAGGTCGGAGAGCGGGTCAGCGGCGTCCAGGTGGGGGACCGGGTGACCATCCACCCCGCCACCCAGGTCGGCGAGTTCGACATGCCCGAGGACGTGGCCCACCGCACCAACCTCTGGCCCCAGGTCCGCTACTTCGGCTCGGCGGCGTTCCAGCCGCACGAGCAGGGAGGCTTCTCCCGCCTGCGCGCGGTGCGCCCGGACCAAATCCGCCTCCTGCCCGCCGGTGTCTCCACCAAGGGGGGCGCCCTGGCCGAACCCTTCGGGGTCGCCCTCCACGCGGTCAACCGCGCGGGTGACGTCGCCGGACGCACGGTCCTCGTCAACGGGGCCGGGCCCATCGGCGCCCTCGCCGTGGCGGCCGCGAAGGCCAAGGGTGCCAAGACGGTGTACGCGTCCGACCTCTCGAACGCGGCCCTCGACATCGCGGCCGCCATGGGCGCGGACCGGGTGGTCCGCGTCGCCGACGGCGAGGGGCTGCCCGTGGACGTCGACATCGCCATCGAGGCCTCCGGGGCTCCCGGCGCGCTGGGCGGCGTCATCTCCTCCGTGCGGCGCGGTGGAACCCTCGTCCAGGTGGGCAACCTGCCCGGCGGCGAGGTCAAGGCCGTGCTGGGGAACATCATCACGCGCGAGATCGACTTCAAGGGGTCCTACCGCTTCGTCGACGAGATCAGCGAAGCCGTGGCCCTGATGGACGGCACGGTGGACGTCTCCCCGCTGATGACCCACGAGTACGAGCTCGAGGACGCCGTCGAGGCCTTCGCCGTCGCCGGCGATCGCTCGACCGGGTCGTCCAAGGTGATGCTGAAGCTGTCCTGACGCGAGTCGCGAAGGCCCCCGCCATTCGGCGGGGGCCTTCTCACATGCTCTGTCGGTCACGAGGCTCTGTCGGTCACGAGGCTCAGTTGGTGATGAGGCTCAGTCGATCTCGAGGCTCAGTCGATCTCCAGGCTCACCACGGACACGATGCCCCGCGCGAAGCCCTCGGCGGCGTCCTCATCGCGTCGGCCGATCGCCGTCGCGAGATCGAGGTGCCGCTCGAGGTTGATGGGCGCCGGGTCGGCCGGGGTGAGTCCCACCGCATTGCGACCCTCGAGGCAGGCGGTGATGCTCTCCACCAGCGCGCTGAACGCGTCGTTGCCCGTCGCGTGCAGCATCGTGCTGTGGAAGATCACGTCGGCCGCCAGGAACTCGGGGCGGTCCCCGCGTCCGCTCCGGCCGAGCTCCGCCATCTCCTCGGCGGCGCGCACCATCTCGCGCACCTGGCCCGACGACGCACGCCGGGCGGCGAAGCGCGCCGCCACCGGCTCGATCGCCGACCGCAGTTCGGTGAGGGCCTGGAGTTGGACGCGGCTCTCCGGCCCCGCGACACGCCACCGGATGACCTGCGGCGCGAGCACGTTCCAGTTCTCGCTCGGCAGGACTGTCGAGCCCACCCGGGTGCTCGCCCGGACGAGGCCGAGGCTCTCCAACACGCGGATGGCCTCGCGGGCCACCGACCGGGACACCTGGAACTCCTGCTCCACGTCCGCCGTGGTGAAGGTGGAGCCGGACGCCAGCCGGCCGGCGACAATCCTCTCGCCCAGCGCGTCCACGACACGCGTGTGCAAGCTCCTGGTGACCATCACCGAATCCTCTCGCACACGATGAGGCGCGTCGGGTCGGCTCCGGAGTGTGTCACCACCGTCCGGACCTCGGCCCGGAGGCGGCTGCGGCGCAGGGCATCGCCCGCCTCCTCCACCTCGGCCTCGGCCGAGCTGCCCTTGAGCGCCACGAGCCTGCCGGTGGGGGACAGCAGCGGGAGGCACCACTCGAGAAGCCGGGGCAGCGGCGCCACGGCCCGGCTCGTCACCACGTCATACAGGTGGTGGTGGCCCAGCGGATCCCTGTCGCCGGCGGGGACCGCCCGTCCACGGATGACGGTGACGCGGTCGCCGAGGCCCAGCTCGTCCACCACCTCGGTCAGGAACGTCGCCCGGCGCAGGAGCGGCTCCAGCAGCGTCACGCGCAGGTCGGGACGGGCCAGCGCCAGGGGGATGCCGGGCAGCCCGGCGCCGCTGCCGACGTCCACGACCGAGGCGCCCGGGTCGATCGCAGCGCCGACCGCGACGCTGTTCAGGACGTGGCGGTCCCAGATGCGATCCACCTCACGGGGGCCCATCAGGCCCCACTCGATTCCCTTGGTGGCGAGCAGTCGGGCGTAGAGCGCAGCGCGTCCGGCCTCGTCACCGAACACGGACGCCGCGGCCGGAGGGACCGCGGCGTCAGGCGTGTCGGGGCCCTGCAGACCCATCGGCGTCAGGCCTTGGGCAGGACGACCACGCGGCGGTGGGGTTCCTCGCCCTCGGACTCGCTCACCAGTCCGGCCGCCGCGACCGCGTCGTGGACGATCTTGCGCTGGTAGGGGTTCATCGGGGCGAGGCGCACCGCCTCACCGGTCTCGCGCACCTCGGCGATGGCGTCGCCCGCCAGGTCCTGCAGCGTCGCGCGCTGGCGATCCCGGAACCCGGCGACATCCAGCATCAGGCGGGAGCGGTGGCCCGTCTCGGTCATGACAGCGAGGCGCGCCAACTCCTGCAGCGCGTCCAGCACCTCGCCGTCCTTGCCGACGAGCGCCTCGGAGTCGGTGATGATCGAGATGTGGGCGCGACCCCCCTCGTTGAAGGTGTCGATGTCACCGTCGAGGTCGGCGATGTCGAGCAGCTCCTCCAGGTAGTCCGCGGCGATCTCACCCTCGTTGTTGAGGGCTTCCTCGCGCTTGCTGACGCGCGGCGCCTCGGAATCCTCCGCATCGTCCACATCGTCCACGGCGACGTCGTCGGGCGCCGGGACCTGCATGTCGTCACTCATGTGTCACTCCTTCGTGCCGCCGCCCGACTGGCGCGGGCGTGCTTGCTTGCGGTTGGCGCGCGTGTTGCGCGTCGGCTGCTGCCGACGGACGCGCGACGTGTCCGTATCGCCCGCCTGGGCCGTCTCGGCGGACGCCACGGCGGTGCTTCCGCCCGATCCCTGCCGGGCGACCTTGGTGGGGTCGGCGGTCTCTGCGACGGGGGTGCCACGCTTGCGCCGGACCTTGGACGTGCGCGAGCGGATGATCTCGGCCGGGTCCTTGCCCTTGGCGCGCATCCGCTCCTCCCACTCGATGAAGGCCGGGGTGTTGGGCGTGGGGTTGTTCCGGATGAGGAGCGTCTGCTGCCCGATCGTCCAGAGGTTCGAGGCCAGCCAGTAGATCATCACGCCGATGGGGAAGGCGTAGCCGGTGAACAGGTAGATGGCCGGGAAGAGGTAGAGCATCATCTTCTGCTGCTGGGCGAACGGGCCCTCGAGCGCCTCCGGCGGCATGTTCTTGCGCATGAGCATCAGCTGCATGAAGAACAGCGAAACGACCATGGCGATCACCAGGAAGCCGGCGACAAACATCGTCGGACCGACCGTGAAGCCGTTCTGAGCCAGTGTCGCGGAGATCTTGGCACCGAAGATCGTCGACTCCCGCAGCGAATCGACCAATGGGAGGTTCGTCTCGAACCAGAAACCCTTCGGCTGGCCGGTCGCGGCGCCGTTCAGCACGTAGAACAGACCCAGGAACACCGGCATCTGCAACAGGAGCGGCAGGCAGGAGGCCGCCGGGTTCACGCCCTCCTCCTTGTACAGCTTCATGACCTCCTGGCCGTAGCGCTCACGGTCGGAGCCGTACTTCTCCTGGAGGGCGCGCGTCTTGGGAGCGATGAGCTGCATGGCGCGCGAGCTGTTGATCTGCCGGACGAACAGCGGGATCATCAGCGTCCGCACGACCACCGTCAGGGAGACGATCGCCAGCACCCACGTCCAACCGGAGTTGGGGTCGAGGACGGTGCTCCACAAGGAGTGGGCGCCGACGAGGATGCCCGACATGACCCAGTAGATGGGCTGCATGAGCGTGTCGAGGAATTCAAGCACGATGCACCTTCTGTGCTTCAGAGGCCGGCACGGGGTCGTAACCGCCGAGCGACCAGGGATGGCAGCGCACGAGGCGCTTGAGGGTGAGCCACGATCCCTTGATGGAGCCGTGGACTCGGACCGCGTCCAGCGCGTAAGCGGAGCAGGTCGGGTGGAACTTGCACACGTCGCCGTACAGCGGACTGATGACGGCACGGTAGGCCTTCAGGAGGCCGATGAGCACGTATCTCACAAGAGACCACCCCTCATGCGGTCCGCCCGAGCTTGCCCAGGGCGGACGCCCAGGCCGACGCGAAGTCCTGGTCCAACGGGCCGGACGCCGCGGGTGCGAGCGCGCGCACCACGACGTCCAGCGAGATCGGGGACGCCGGGAGCGCAGCGGCCACCAAGTGGCGCAGGCGTCGCTTGACGCGGTTGCGCGTCACCGCGTTGCCGACGGCCTTGGACACCACAAAGCCCGCCCGTGACGGCGGGCTGGGCGTGGGACGAGCGTGCAACACCAGCGTCGGTCTGCCCACCCGGATGCCGCTGCGCACCACGGAACGGAACTCGTCCGAGGCGCGCAGTCGATGCGGAGCGGGCAACACCGCGACGGTCGAATACGTCAGCCGGCGAGCTCGACGCGGCCCTTGCGGCGGCGAGCCGCCAGGATGGCGCGTCCGGCGCGGGTGCGCATGCGGAGGCGGAAGCCATGGGTGCGGCTGCGACGCCGGTTGCTCGGCTGGAAAGTGCGCTTGCTCACGCCAATCTCCCTTTAACTTGTGACCACGGGTGCGGATCGGCTGTGCCCACATGGACACAGGCGTCGCCAGGGTCGGCGACTGTCCAACGATACGCGGAGAACCCGGACCGGGGCAAACTGACCGCTCTCCCGTCCCAAGTCGAGCCGACACGCCGGTCGGTGGTCAATACGGCGTCCGAAACATTTGCCCGCCGCGGCGGCTTCGGGCTAGCGTGTCTCTCCACACGAACCGCCACAGAGCGCCTCGCCTGTCGCAGGCGTCGCACATCATGCATAGTTGTCCACACTGTGTGGACAGAGATGTGGATGGACGGACAACCGAGGGAAGTGATCCATGACCCAGGACGGCATCGACGCCCTGAGGGGGGCATGGAACCAGGTCTGTGAGTTGGCCGGCACCCCGATCAAGCCATGGGTGAAGGCCGCCAAGCCACTGGCGCTCCACGAGTCCACCCTGGTGATCGCCGTTCCCAACGACTTCTCCAGGGAGCGCGTCGCGGTCAAGCACCGCGACTGGATCGAGTCGACGCTCGCCGGGCACTTCGGACGCCCGATCCACCTGGCCGTGTCCGTCGACCCGTCCCTGGAGACCGACCTCGAGGACACCACCGCCTCTCCCGTGCTGCCCCTCGAGGTCTCTAGCCTGGGCGCGGGAGCCTCCCTGGTGCCGGGATCGACCAACGGTGACCGCCTCAACCCGAAGTACACCTTCGAGAACTTCGTCATCGGCTCGTCCAACCGCTTCGCGCACGCGGCAGCCGTCGCCGTCGCCGAGGCGCCGGGGAAGTCGTACAACCCGCTGATGATCTACGGGCCCTCCGGCCTGGGGAAGACCCACCTGCTGCACGGGATCGGCCACTACGTGCGGCAGTACTTCCCGCAGGTGAAGGTCAAGTACGTCTCCACCGAGGAGCTGACGAACGACTTCATCAACGCGATCTCGGAGAACCGGACCGTCGAGTTCCGTCGCACCTACCGCGAGATCGACGTCCTGCTGATCGACGACATCCAGTTCCTGGAGAGCAAGATCCAGACGCAGGAGGAGTTCTTCCACACGTTCAACACGCTGCACAACGCACAGAAGCAGATCGTGCTGACGTCCGACCGTCCGCCGAAGGCGCTCGAGGCGCTCGAGCCGCGGCTGCGTTCGCGCTTCGAGTGGGGGCTGCTCACCGACATCCAGCCGCCCGACCTGGAGACCCGGATCGCCATCCTCCGGAAGAAGGCGACGTCCGAGCACCTCACCGCGACGCCGGAGGTGCTCGAGTACATCGCGGGCAAGATTGCGACGAACATCCGCGAACTGGAGGGCGCCCTGATCCGCGTCACCGCGTTCGCCTCGCTGAACCACCAGCCCGTCGACCTCCGCCTCGCCGAGGAGGTGCTGAAGGACCTCATCCCCGAAGGGGTGGACGCCCAGATCACGCCGGCCCTGATCATGAGCCAGACGGCCAACTACTTCAACATCACGGTCGACGACCTGTGCGGCCCGGCCCGCACCCACGTCCTGGTCACGGCTCGGCAGATCGCCATGTACCTGTGCCGGGAGCTGACCGACTTCTCCCTGCCCGCCATCGGACGCCTCTTCGGCGGCCGCGACCACACCACGGTCATGCACGCCAACAAGAAGATCCGGCAGTTGATGGCCGAGCGACGGACGATCTACAACCAGGTCACCGAGCTCACCAACCGCATCAAGCAGTCCGCGGCCGCGCGCTGACCCGAGCCCCCGCCACTCCTGGTCGCCCCTCTCCGGTCCAATCGCCGGGAGGCCTGTCCCGCGCGCCCCGCTGCTCCGTCCAATCGCTCGGCAGGTTCTCCCCAAACACCCTGTGGACAAGTGGGGTTGGCTGTGGACAGTGTTGGGAGGCCGTCGCTGGTCCACAAATCCTCCCCGTGTCATTTCGGTTTGCCCACAACATCCCGGCCCGCGAATCGCCGAGGTCACAAGCACCGACGTCCGTTGTCCACGAGATCCACACCCGTTAAGACGATGAAGAGTGGAGATACAACTCAATCCCTTAAACCTCACGACCCCGCCCATGTGTGGGTAGCCGGACACACCCGGGCAGCGCGATAGGATCAGCAACGCAGCCACCCGTGTCCGTCCGGGTGCGAAACCGACCTGGGAGCCATCAGTGAAGATTCGTGTCGAGCGTGACGTCCTGGCCGACGCCGTCCAGTGGGTGGCGCGCAGCCTGCCCAACCGGCCGAGCGTGCCGATCCTGGCGGGCCTTCGCATCGAGGCGTCGGGTGACCAGGTCGTCCTGTCGAGCTTCGACTACGAGACCTCCGCCAAGGTGACCATCTCCGCCGAGGTGCACGACGACGGCCTCGCGCTCGTCTCCGGCCGCCTGCTGGCCGACATCGCACGCAGCCTGCCGGCCAAGCCGGTGGACCTCACGTCCGACGACTCCAAGATGGAGATCGTGTGTGGCTCGGCGCGCTTCACGCTGCAGTTGCTGCCGGTGGGGGAGTACCCCAACCTGCCCGACATGCCCGTGTCGACCGGCACCGTCACCCCGGAGACGTTCGCCCAGGCCGTCTCCCAGGTCGTGGTGGCCGCCGGCAGGGACGAACTGCTCCCGGTGTTCACCGGCGTCCGCGTCGAGATCGAGGGCGACACGCTTTCGCTGCTGGCGACCGACCGCTACCGCATGGCGCTCAAGGAACTGCCCTGGAACCCGACCTCGCGCAACACCGAGGCCGCCGCGCTCGTCCCCGCCAAGGTGCTCGCGGAGTCGTCCAAGTCGATGACGGCCGGTGACAGGATCTCGCTGTCCCTGTCGGCCGGCGACGGCGGCGACGGCCTGATCGGTTTCGAGGGCGAGGGCACCAACGGCGTCCGCCAGATCACCACCCGCCTGTTGGACGGTGAGTTCCCGAAGGTCCGGCACCTGATGAACGTGCAGCCCACGGTGACCGTCCGGGCGAACACCTCCGAGATCGTGGCGGCCGTGAAGCGCGTCGCGTTGGTCGCCGAGCGCAACACGTCGCTGCGCATGGTGATCGCCGAGGACCACATCACCCTCGAGGCGGCCACCGGTGACCAGGCCCAGGCCGTGGAGGCCGTCGAGGCGACCGTCGTCGACGAGACCGGCGGCGGGCTGTCCATGACGGCCGCCGGCTTCAACCCGCACTACCTGCTCGACGCGCTCAACGCCCTCGACACCCCGTACGTGAACTTCTCCTTCACCGCCCCGGGCAAGCCCTGCCTGCTGACGCCGCTGCTCGAGATCGACGGTGACCCGTCGCCCGACTACAAGCACGTCATCATGCTGATGCGCCTCCCCCAGTAGGTTGTTCGTCACCCACCTGAGCCTGGCGGACTTCCGGTCCTGGGAGTTCGCCGAACTCTCGCTGGAACCCGGCGTCACCAAGCTGACCGGGCGCAACGGGCAGGGAAAGACCAACCTCGTCGAGGCGGTCGAGTACTTGGCCACGCTGGGGTCGCACCGCGTGGCGTCCGAGGCGCCCTTGATCCGGTTCGGGGCTTCGCGCGCCATCGTGCGGGCGCGCGTCCAGGCCGGCGTGGACGATCCCCGCGCGCTTGCGCTCGAGGTCGAGTTGCACGCGGGCAAGCCCAACCGGGCGTCGATCAACCGAGGTCCGCTGCGGCGGGTGCGGGACATCCTCGGCGCCCTGCGCGTCGTGCTCTTCTCGCCCGAGGACCTCGCCCTGGTCAAGGGCGACCCGTCCGACCGCCGGCGCTTCCTGGACGACCTCATCACCCAGCGCTGGCCCCGCCTGGCGGGCGTCCGTGCCGACTACGACCGGGTGCTGCGGCAGCGGTCGATGCTGTTGAAGTCCCTGTCCGGACGCCGCGGCCCCGTCCAGCCGGACGCCGCGGCCACGTTGGACGTCTGGGACGACTCGCTGGCCCGGCTCGGCGCCGACATCGTCGCGGCCCGGCTGCAGACCCTCGCCGACATGGCTCCGTACGTCGCGGACGCCTACCTCGCGATCGCGCCGAGCAACAACGTGGCGACGGTGGCCTACCGGTCGAGCTCGCTCGGGCTCGACCCCGCGCCCGGTGAGGTCGTCACGTTGGACGCCACGCCGGACGAACTCACAGCACGGCTGAGGGAGCGGATGACCGAGCGCCGCCACGACGAGATCGCCCGCGGTGTCACGCTGGTCGGCCCGCACCGTGACGACCTGGTGCTCTCGCTGGGCCCCTTGCCCGCCAAGGGCTACGCGAGCCACGGCGAGTCCTGGTCCTTCGCGCTGTCGTTGCGCCTGGGCGCCTACGCGCTGCTCCGAGCGGACGGGGTGGAGCCCGTCCTGGTCCTGGACGACGTGTTCGCCGAACTGGACGAGGTGCGCCGTTCGCGACTCGCGGACCGGATCGCCGGCGCCGAACAGGTGCTCATCACGGCCGCGGTCGCCTCGGACGTCCCCGAATCCCTGGCCGGCAAACGCTGGATCATCGCCGATGGAACCGTCACGCTGGACGTGCACGAGGAGGACAGCGATCCAGGCGCCGACGCGGGGGCCGGTGATCGGAGCGAGGGGGTGGACGCCGATGACGCCGAGTGAGGACGACGAGGAGGGCCTGGACCCCATCCCGTTCGATCCCACGGGCCTCGACCTGGCCCGCCGGATCGCGGCGGCGGCCGGCCGTGCGGTGCCGACCCAGCCGGCGCGCCAGCCCACGCCGCGGAAGAAGGCCGGGGGCGGGCGCAGGGCGTCCGGCCGGGAGAAGGCCGACCCGCTCAGCCTTGGCGAGGCGCTGGAGGGCATGATCGAGCGCCGCGGCTGGGGCACGCAGGTGAACGTCCACCTGCTGCTCGGGCGATGGCCCGAACTGGTCGGGGACGCCGTCGCCGAGCACTCCCACCCGGAGGCCTACGACAAGCGGGTCGTGGTCGTCCGGACGACATCGACGAACTGGGCCGCCCAGCTGCGGCTGATGGCCCCCCAGATCGTCGCGAAGATGAACGCGACCCTGGGTGACGGCACGGTCAAGGCCGTCCGGATCCTGGGGCCCGAGGCACCCAGTTGGCGGCACGGCCCGCGCACCGTGAAGGGGCGCGGACCGCGGGACACGTACGGCTGAGCCGTGCAGCACAGGGTCAGGCCGGGACCACGTCCAGGACCTCGATGCTCTCCCAGCCGCGGGTCATGTTGGTGAGACGCGGCGTCCGGGAGCCGATGCGGAACGACTTCACGTGCCTGGCCAGGGCGGTCAGGGCCGCCTGGACCTCGAGCCGGGCGAGGCCCTGGCCCGCGCACCCGTGGATGCCGTACCCGAAGCCCAGGTGGTCGATCGGGTTGCGTTCGATGCGGAAGGAGCCCGGGTCGTCGTAGTGGCGCTCGTCGCGGTTGCCGGAGGCGATCATCACGGCCGCCTGCGCCCCCGCGGGGACCGTGACGCCGCCCACCTCGACGTCGCGCGTCACACCCCGCCCGGCGACGGGGAAGGGCGCGTGGTAGCGCAGCACCTCGTTCATGGTGGCGCCGACGAGGGAGGGGTCCGAAAGTGGGGTCCCCCGACGAGGTCGTGGATGGCTACCAACCGGCGGCGCGCGCCACGCCGCCACGCGTCCATGCGCGAGGAGATCTCCACCGCGTCCCGCAGGCGCACCGAGCCCGGCAGATCCCGCTCGCCCAGCGCTTGGAGGCACGTCCGGACCACCAGCAGGCGCCGCAGCTCCTGGGGCAGGTCGTCGCGCGCCAACAGCTTGCGCAGGGGGGACGGCCCGGCAGCACGACCGTCTCGCCCCGGGGTGTGCAGCGCAGCTGGACCAGGCCGTGGCGCGCCAGCCGGTTCACGGACGCGGCCACGTCGCCCACGGCGAGCCCGAGCATCGGTTGGAGGACATGGAAACGGACGCCCTCGTGGGCGAGCGCGAACCTGAGGGCTTCGGTGTCCGTGGACGTGGGTGGGGGCATGGGGGGTCCGTCCGGGGCGTCGTTGCGGCGCTGCCGACGCTAGCGGAGCAGGCGCTCGGGCGGGAACACCGCTCGGACGACCCCGCGGGGAACCCGCCCGCGGGGTCCGAGACACCGACCTTCGTCAGGCGGAGACCAGCATGAGGTTGCCCCACGGGTCGTACAACTCGACGGACGCCCCGGTCTCGCGCACCTGGAGGCCGCGTCCGCGGGCCCGCTCGCTGAGTGCGTTCACGTCGGCGGGCGTCGGCAGCACGATGTCCACGCGGCCAAGGCCGAGCCCCGGCGTCCGGAGCCCGACGCCCTCGGAGGCCCACGTGTTCATCGCCATGTGGTGGTGGTACCCGCCGGCCGAGACGAACAGGGCGCCCGGCATCTCGGCGGTGATGTCGAACCCGAGGGTGTCGACGTAGAAGTCCTTCGCCTGGGCGGTGTTGCCGACCTTCAGGTGGACGTGGCCGACGGTGGTGCCGTCGGGCAGGGAGCCGCGGCGGTCGGGGGCGGTCTCCACCAGGTCCCGAGCGGTCGGCGTCAGGTGCTCGGCGAGGAACTGGTTGGGGTCGATGCCCAGCGTCGCCATCTGGACGCGGCCGTCGACCCAGGTCCACTGGTCGCGGGGGCGGTCGTAGTAGATCTCGACGCCGTTGCCCTCGGGGTCGTCCAGGTAGAAGGCCTGCGAGACGAGGTGGTCGCCGGGGCCCGTGAAGAGGTGGACGTAGGGGCTCACCGCGAACGCCGCCAGCGTGGTCGCCAACGCGGCGGGTGTCTCGTGGAGGATCGCGGTGTGGAACAGCCCGGCCGCGCGACGTTCGCCGCGGGGCAGGTCGGGGCGGTGGCGCAGGGTGACGAGCGTCTCGCCGTCGCGGCCGAGGTCAACCTGGTCGCCGCGATCGGCGACGTGGTCGAGCAGCAGGGCCTCGCGGTAGAAGGCACTCATGCCGTCGAGGTCGGCGACGTCGAGCGCGACGCCGCCCATGCGGGTGGTCGTGGGCAAGGTCTGCGTGCTGGTCATGCCTCCTCAACGGTTGATCCTTCAACCATATTCCGCGTGTGGAAATCTTGCGCGCCACCTTCCCGTCGCAGGCCGCTGGGCGTCCGTTCACCCCCCGGATCCATATCGGGGGTCGGATTCGGGGGAGGACGGGCGTCCAAACCGGCCCACAGGCCCGCCCACGGCCAAGTCTCCGCTCACAGAGCGCAGATTGTCCGGGCCTTCCTAGTAGGATGGACGAGTTCAAGGGTCGCCGCCCCGCACCATCGCCGTGGGCGGCGTCCGCATGCAAGGAGAGATGAAGCCTGTGACGGCAGAGAACCAGTCCGCGCCCCGCAACGGTTCCTCGCACTCGGTGGAGGCGGGCGTCTACGACGCCAGTGCCATCACCGTCCTCGAGGGCTTGGAGGCGGTCCGCAAGCGTCCCGGCATGTACATCGGTTCGACCGGTGAGCGCGGCCTCCACCACCTCGTCTACGAGATCGTCGACAACTCCGTCGACGAGGCCCTCGCGGGGTACGCCGACCTCATCACGGTCGAGCTGCTGCCCGGCGACGGCGTCCGTGTGACCGACAACGGCCGTGGTTTCCCGGTGGACCTCCACCCCAAGGAGAAGATCCCGGCCGTCACGCTCGCCCTGACCGTCCTGCACGCGGGCGGCAAGTTCGGCGACGGCGGGTACAAGGTCTCCGGCGGCCTCCACGGCGTGGGCGCATCCGTCGTGAACGCGCTGAGCGACCACTTCCAGGTGGACGTCCGCCGTGACGGCCACCACTGGCGCCAGGAGTTCAGCCTCGGCGTCCCCGACTACGACCTGAAGCGCCTCGACCCGCTGACCGAGGACGACGAGGTCGGCACCACGATCACGTTCCACGCGTCGCCGCACATCTTCGAGACCACGCACTACAACTGGCAGACCCTGTCGACGCGCTTCCGCGAGATGGCGTTCCTGAACAAGGGCCTCACGATCCGGCTGATCGACGCCCGCCCCGTCCCCACGCAGTCCGATGAGAAGGACGAGCTGGCCGACTTCGTCGACGACGTCGACGGCCACGAGGAGGAGATCACCTTCCGGTACGACGACGGCCTGATCGACTACGTCAAGTACCTGACCGGCACCAAGGACACGATCCACCCCACCGTCATCGCCATCGACGCGGAGAACTCCGCCGACAAGCTGTCGCTCGAGGTCGCGATGCAGTGGAACACCTCGTTCTCCGAGAGCGTGCACACGTTCGCGAACACGATCAACACCCACGAGGGCGGCACCCACGAGGAGGGCTTCCGTGCCGCGCTCACCAACACCGTCAACCGGTGGGGGGAGACGTGGGGCATGATCAAGAAGAAGGAGGACCGTCCCTCCGGCGACGACATCCGCGAGGGCCTGACGGCCATCATCTCGGTCAAGCTCGGTGAACCGCAGTTCGAGGGTCAAACCAAGACGAAGCTCGGCAACACCGAGGCCAAGAGCTTCGTGCAGAAGGTCGTCAACGACCTGCTGGGGGACTGGTTCGAGAAGAACCCCGCCGAGGGCAAGGACATCATCCGCAAGTCCCAGGCGGCAGCGCAGGCCCGCATGGCCGCCCGCAAGGCCCGCGACATGGCCCGCAACCGCAAGGGCCTGTTGGGCTCCACGTCTCTCCCCGGCAAGCTGGCCGACTGCTCGAGCCGCAACCCCGTCGAGTGCGAGGTGTTCATCGTCGAGGGTGACTCCGCCGGTGGTTCGGCCAAGGGCGGACGCGACCCGCGCACCCAGGCGATCCTGCCGATCCGCGGGAAGATCCTGAACGTCGAGAAGGCCCGCCTGGACCGCATCCTGGCGAACAAGGAGGTCGAGGCGATCTTCAACGCGCTCGGCACGGGCTTCTCCGACGACTTCGACATCGACCGCCTGCGCTACCACAAGATCGTCCTGATGGCGGACGCCGACGTCGACGGCGCGCACATCCGGACGCTGCTGCTGACCCTGCTTTTCCGGTTCCTGCGTCCGCTCATCGCGGCCGGCCACGTCTACCTGGCCCAGCCGCCGCTGTTCCGCCTGCGTTGGACGAACGCGCCCCACGAGCTGGCCTACTCCGACGATGAGCGCGACGCGATGCGCGACGCCGGTCTCGCCGCGGGCAAGAAGCTGCCGAACGTGAACCCGATCCAGCGGTACAAGGGCCTGGGTGAGATGGACGCCGAGGACCTGTGGAACACCACCATGGATCCCGACCAGCGCACCCTCGCGCTGGTGACCCTCGAGGACGCGGCGGCGGCGTCCGACATGTTCAGCATCCTGATGGGCGAGGACGTCGAGCAGCGCAGGAACTTCATCCAGCGCAACGCCAAGGACGTCCGCTTCCTCGACATCTGATCCACCGAAAGAGACTGACTGATGAGTGACACACCCAACGAGCCGCCGGTGGACGGCGACGACACGACGCCCGAGCTTCCGCTGACCCCCGACACGCCCGTCTCGCCGGACTCCCCGCCCGAGGTGAGCGCGGAGATCAACGAGCAGCTCGACAAGCACGACGCGTTCGTCCCCGACCCGGGGGAGCGGCCGGTCGCGGCCGTGGCGCCCGACAAGGATGCCATCGTCGAGCTCAACGGGAAGATCGAAGAGGTCGACCTCAACGACGAGATCCAGCGGAGCTACCTCGACTACGCGATGAGCGTCATCGTGGGTCGTGCTCTGCCGGACGTCCGTGACGGCCTCAAGCCGGTGCACCGCCGGGTGCTCTACACGATGTACGACGGTGGCTACCGCCCCGACCGCGGCTGGAACAAGTGCTCCCGCATCGTCGGTGACGTCATGGGCAAGTACCACCCGCATGGCGACACCGCGATCTATGACACCCTCGTCCGCCTCGCGCAGCCGTGGGTGATGCGGCACAAGCTCGTCGACGGGCAGGGCAACTTCGGTTCGCCGGGCAACGACGGCGCGGCCGCCATGCGGTACACCGAGTCCAAGATGAACCCGCTGGCCATGGAGATGGTCCGCGACATCGACGAGAACACCGTCGACTTCCAGCCGAACTACGACAACAAGGACACCGAGCCGACCGTCCTGCCGGCGCGGTTCCCGAACCTGCTGGTCAACGGCTCGACCGGCATCGCCGTCGGCATGGCGACGAACATCCCGCCGCACAACCTGCTCGAGGTCAACGACGCCGTCCAGTGGATGCTGGCGCACCCCGAGGCGTCCAAGGAGGAGAACCTTGAGGCGTGCATGCAGCGCATCAAGGGGCCGGACTTCCCCAACGGCGCGCTCATCGTGGGCCGTCGGGGCATCGAGGACGCCTACCGCACCGGTCGTGGGCTGGTGTCCATGCGGGCGGTCATCGAGGTGGAGGAGGACAGCAAGGGTCGCACCTCGCTCGTCGTCACCGAGCTGCCCCACATGTGCAACCCGGACAACTTGGCGCTCAAGATCGCCGAGCTGGTGAACTCCGGCCGCCTGACGGGCATCGCCGACATCCGCGACGACTCGTCCGCCCGTACCGGCCAGCGCTTGGTCATCGTCCTGAAGCGGGACGCCCAGCCGCGCGTCGTGATGAACAACCTGTACAAGCACACCCCGCTGCAGGACACGTTCGGCTGCAACATGCTGGCCCTGGTCGACTCGGTGCCGCGCACGCTGCGCCTCGACCAGTTCCTCGGGTACTGGATCCGCCACCAGGTGCAGGTCATCCAGCGGCGCACGCAGTACCGCCTGGACCAGGCCGAGCGGGACGCCCACATCTACCGCGGGCTGGTCAAGGCGCTGGACGCCCTCGACGAGGTCATCGCGCTGATCCGCGCCTCCCGGACGACCGAGGAGGCCCGCACCGGCCTCATGCAGCTCCTCGACATCGACGAGGTCCAGGCCAGCGCCATCCTCGAGATGCAGCTGCGCCGGCTCGCCGCGCTGGAGCGCCAGAAGATCATCGACCGCCTCGCCGATTACGAGCGACAGATCGCCGACCTGAAGGACATCCTCGCCAAGCCGGAGCGCCAGCGCCAGATCGTCTCCACCGAGCTGCAGGAGATCACCGACAAGTACGGCGACGAGCGGCGCACCCGCATCATCGCGGCCGACGGCGACCTCTCCGACGAGGACTTCATCCCCGACGAGGACATGGTCGTCACCATCACCTACGGCGGCTACGTGAAGCGGACGCGCTCGGACCAGTACCGCGTCCAGAAGCGGGGCGGCAAGGGGGTGCGCGGGGCGTCCCTGCGCAGCGAGGACGAGGTGCAGCACCTGTTCACCGCGTCGAGCCACGACTGGCTGCTGTTCTTCACCAACTTCGGACGCGTCTACCGCACCAAGGTGTGGCAGCTGCCCGAGGCGTCCCGGGACGCGAAGGGTGGCCACGTCGCGGGGCTGATGTCGTTCCTGCCGGACGAGCGCATCGCGTCCGTCCTGACCATCCGTGGGTACGAGGACAAGCCGTACCTGCTGCTCGCGACCAAGAACGGCCTGGTCAAGAAGACCGACCTGACGGCGTACGACAGCTCGCGCGCCGCCGGCCTCATCGCGGTGAACTTCCGGGAGGAGGGCGACGAGCTCATCGGCGCCGCCATCTGTTCTGAGGAGGACGACGTCCTGCTCATCTCGAAGAAGGGTCAGGCGATCAGGTTCCGCGCCGACGACGCGCAGTTGCGGCCCATGGGCCGGGCGACGTCCGGCGTGACGGGCATGCGGTTCCGTCAGGCCCCGGCCAACTCCGTCGCCGGGGACGTCCGCGACGGTGACGAACTGCTCAGCATGGCCGTCATCGACGCCGACACCCCCGAGGACGACCGCTTCGTGTTCACCGTCACCGACGGCGGCTTCGCCAAGCGGACGGCCGTGTCCGAGTACCGTCTCCAGGGGCGCGGCGGCCTCGGCATCAAGGCGATGAAGCTCAACGAGGACCGCGGGTCGCTCGTCGGCGGGCTCGTGGTGAGCGAGGACGACCAGGTGATCGCCATCAAGCAGTCCGGCCAGGTCATCCGGTCGTCCGTGTCGGACGTGCCCGCCAAGGGCCGCGACACCATGGGCGTGAAGTTCGTCGGCCTGACCGGCGACGACACCGTCACCGTCATCGCGCTCTACCCGGAGGCCGAGGAGCCAGAGGAAGCCGAGGGGGCTGCCGACGCTGCCGAGACTGCCGACGCGGGTTCCGATGGTGCCGCCGACACGACGGGAGCAACGACAGCAGCTACGGTTGATTCACCGGACGTCGCCGACGGCGTCCCGGCCGAGGAGGACTCCGGTGACTGACACGCAGAAGCAGGGGGTACGGACGTCGTCCGGCATGCGGCTGGGGCCGGCCCGGGACAAGACGCCGGCCGCCACCCCGCGGACCCGGGTGAGCACACGGACGCGACGGGCACGCCTGCGCATCTCGCACGTGGATCCTTGGTCGGTGATGAAGACGTCGTTCCTCTTCGCGATCGCTGCGGGAATCATGCTGTGGGTCGCCGTGTACGTCCTGTGGACCCTCATCGGGGCCTCCGGCATGATCGAGGCCATCAACGGCATCCTCACCCAGTTGCTCAGCAGCGACCAGGACCAGAGCCCCTTCCGGGTCGAGGACTTCGTCAACACCAACAAGGTCATGGGCTTCACGACCCTGTTCGCCGTGGTCAACGTGGTGATCCTCACCGCCTTGGGCACGATCTTCGCGTTCCTGTACAACCTGTCCGCCAGCATGCTGGGCGGCTTGGAGCTGACACTGGCAGAGGACTGACATGACCGAGCCGCCGGTGGACCAGCGCACCATCGCTGAGCGGATCGAGGGCCTGCGGCCCTGGACCATCCCGAACGCGATCACGCTCCTCCGGTTGCTCCTGCTGGTTCCCGTCTGTTGGTTCATCTGGACCGGCGACAAGGGATCCTGGCTTCCGGTCATCCTGCTGGGGCTGTGGGCGTCCACCGACTGGGTGGACGGCGTGCTCGCCCGCAAGCTGAACCAGACGTCGAAGCTGGGGACGTGGCTGGACCCGTTCGCCGACCGGCTCGGCATCTGGGGGTTGGCCCTGACCCTCGGCGCGTCGGGTGTGATCGGGTGGTGGGTGCTGATCGTGATCTTCGTGGTCGACATGTTCGTCGCCGTGCTGGCCGCGCGCGTGGCGCGGGCGGGGGAGCTCAGCGTGAGCTGGGTCGGCAAGACCCGGACGGCTGTCCTGTTCGTCGCGGCGGTGCTGATCGTGATGGGCATCACCGTTTGGGAGCCTGCCAACGCGATCGGCCAGACTCTCCTCGTCGTCGGGGTGGTCCTGCATCTCATCGCCGCCGTGGACTACATCGCCAAGGGACGCCGCTTCGTGCGCTCCACGCGTGGTTGACGTCGAGTTGGCTGCGAGTACCGGCCCGATTTGAGCGCGTGCCGGGTGGGACGCTAGAGTGATCCTCCGGTGCACCGCACAGCGGGCCTATAGCTCAGACGGTTAGAGCGCTGCCCTGATAAGGCAGAGGTCACTGGTTCAAGTCCAGTTAGGCCCACCACGAAAAACCCCCTCCCACTAGGGCAGGGGGTTTTTTCATGCCTCGGTGGGGAACTCGTGGGGAACTTGGAGGTGCTTGTTCCGCGCCCTCCGAGAACTCGTGTCCTGCCCGGTGTCCGTCGACACCCCTGCTCGGCACTTCTGGTTAGCGAGAGCTACTGGAAGGGCGGGACGGCATGGATGAGTTGTTGGCACTGGGGTTGGCGCTGGGTCACGTGCGGAGCGCGGTGGTCGCGTTCGTGTCGGCGGACGACCCAACCGGGGAATCGCTGTTCCTGGCGGCGGAGTGTCTGGACCTGGAGGGCCTGTTCGGTGACTTCGGGGTCGTGCCACAGCAAGTCGATCCCGGCTTGGACGCGATCGCGTCGCTGGACGCCGCGTCCAATGTGTTGGTCGCAGCGCGGCAGGTGGTGCCGCTGGCCTTGTGGGCCGCGTTACAGGCGGTGCGGGCGAGGGCAGCACGATGACCACCACGGTCGGGATGCTGCTGGACGACGTCCACACCCGCGCCTGGGACCTGTGTGCGGAACTCGAGGACCGGCGTGCCGAGAATCGCTACGGCGAGCGCGGCCTGGAGGTTCTGGCGGTATGGCCCAGGTTGGCGACCGCAGCTCTCCGCGTCCTGGACGCGGTGCCAGTGGAACCGGCATGGCTGGACGACATGGGGTCCGTCCGGTTGGTGTTGGGCCAAGTCGGGCGAGGGGTGCTCGAGGCCACGGCCGACAACGGTTCCGCAGCAGCGTCCCTGAAGCCCGATCCGGCGGTGGGCGAGCTGGCGCTCCGATTGGGGCTGATCGCGGACCTGCTGGTTGGCGAGAAACCGGCGCGCACCGATGTGGACCGGGCTGCTCTGGAGGGCTTACAGGCCAACGTCGTCTCGATCGTTCACGCCGTGGCCACGGTGTCCCTGCCACTCCTGCAGGACCGGGACCATCTGCAGGCGCCTCGATCGGTGCTGGCTGCTGTCAAGGCCCGCACGGAACGGTTCGCGATGATCCCCGCCGAACGACGGAGCGGCCGATACGAGGACGTGGGCGCGGTCACGTCGAAGTCGTTGGACGCTGCGATCTCGACCTGGGTGCACGCCACGGTAGACATCCTGAGCTCGCGCCGGGGGGTGAGCCAGGCGGCCCTCCAGGTCGCCGCGGGTGACGCCTTGATCCTCACCGCGACGGCAGGAACGGT